>VFKB01000051.1 GCA_009885755.1 Parachlamydiales bacterium
CTCTTGTAAAGTCATGACATTGTAGGGTTTGTGCTTTTAAAAGTAATTTTTATAATTGCTACGTGCAGAAGAGAAATTATTTTCAAGAAAAAAATTTGGGAAACTCAAGGAAGGATTGGATTTAATACGGCATGTGAAGCAGTTGTGCAGACTGGTTTAACGTGGTGTCTTGTGCAAGGGGGCATAGTCCTATTTGACTTAGCCGACCCAGACCGAACGGAGTTGACTGATTACCCAATGACGATGTTTGGACTCATAGGGGTGATCATTTTATCAACACTGATCTTTCAAAATTTACAAAACTCAGCAGTCCCTGTGAACGCACAAAGTGTCAAAAGCTCTGATGATAGCTAAATACACTCTCTAAACGATGGAAAAATATCCACTTATTGATAAAATGGCTCCATGACAACACATCTATCTGATATTTTTGCCTCTGCCGAAAAGTTTAAAACATTTTTTGATAGCGATCCAGCCACGGATCCTAAACCGACCTTGAGCGCGCCACCTCAAACCTATCCGTTTTGGCACCTGCGATGGGCTGTGACCAAGTCGATCGTATTGAGAAACTGCTTTCTGTTTTCTCCCGCTATATCCATTGTTATATCCAGGACCGATTCCCCTACGCGGTTCGTAAAATAGACGTGTTCTTCCAACATGCGGTGCAGGAAGCTGAATCAGCCTTCCCCGTGGATAAAAAACGATTATGGCGTTCGATCAATAGTTATCGGTATGGGACAGAGGATTTTCTCTTGGTAAAGCCCTTTGATTTGAGGGTGCGAACCTCTAAATGTTCTATGCTCGGTCCGCTTGAACTCTTTTCAAGAGAAGGTCTATGCAACGGAATGTGCGAATGGTTTGCCTACCGGTATTTTATGACTCGAGAGAGGTTTTCAACCTCTAGAGAATGCATTCAATCGCTCGCAAAATATTTCGAACATGGCGCGGCTCACGGCTCAATCTTTTTACAGTCTATTGTAATTGGTAGTGCAAAAGAGGCAATTCTTCAGGTTCTGGGAATGGAAAGGACGGAACAATGGGTGATCAGGACTAAGGCTTTTGACACAGAGAAAGACCATTGTTTTGATAACGTCAGAGACGGGGTGTATTTTCTGTCGCTATTTGAGAAACACAAGATTCTATTCGTCAGAACGGAGGAAGCTGATTACCTTTTTGATCCGAGTTCAGGATGTGATGAACTCTCAAAAGAGGAGTTTTCCTCCGAGTTAGTCAAGAGGATTGAGAAGTCTATCCCTCGGCTGGATCCAAGAGGTGAGAGCTATCTAGATCTTAGACAGGTCCACTGGCAGCCGGATAAAACTCAATCCATCACCGTTCAGGTGGAATAGATGCTTGAAATATCTCCCAAAACATCTCTCCGTAATCGGTGAGAAGTTCCTCACCTTTCTGAATCTCTCTAACTGTCACATATCCAAAATAGCATCTCCCTTTGTGGAGGATCGTCTGCATGTGGACGTTGGGCTCTAACGCTATGCCTCGATAGTCGTTCACGAGGGACATTTCATTGGCGACATTTTGCCCATCGATCGCGACAAATACATTCTGCGCCTTGAACATCCACCGATACTCGGAAAAAGGGAGTTTGGCAAAGACGGTTTGCACCGATTGCTCGGGGCTGGCGAAGTAGAGGTAGATCTCTCCGACGTATTCGCCGATCTCTGTGCGGGAGGGGATGTTTGCGGAAGCGAAAACACCATAGTTGGCGTGGCCTTTCAATGTTTTTTGTCGGCTGAGCGGATGGAGCGGATCCTCAATTTTTTTGATGTGGAGGTGAGGGTGGACGGATGCCGATGCGATGAGAGGGGAGGTTTTGTGGAGGTCGTTGGGATTTTCCGCGGTGAGGAAATCGCGCAGGATCGCGAGATTCATCTCAGGAGCCACCGGCTCCTGAGCATAGGTTGCGCGTTGCGGCCAGCCTTTAGGGATTGGTGTATACATGTTTTTTTTGTATAACAATCCTTAATACTCTGCAAATCCAAGTTGACGCTCCCTAAGGATTCCTTAGAGAGTGTCTTCAAATTTGGAATCACCTAGATTCGGGTTCTTTTTTCGTCAGTTGAGGTGTCGACCCTTGGGCAATATTAGCGAAATATTACCCAAGGGTCGACACCTCAACTCACGGGAAAATAATCACGAATATAGGCATTCGAAATTTGAAGACACTCTCTTAGTTGGTAGATTTTTTGAATTGCTCAAACTGTTGATCGGTCGCCTCGCGGCCGCAGATGGGCAAAGGAGCTCAGCCTCAGTTCGGGCTTAGCTTTGCGTTTAAAATAACAATTATTATCCCATTGAGGTTAAATGGGATGCAAATGTTGTTGAACATTTGTTCGTGACCATGTTAATATGACCATAGGACTTAATGGAGGTTCTATGGATGAATATATGAAAGCAGGGCAGTTCAAAGCTAAATGTCTGAAAGTCATGGATCGGGTGAAACGTACAAGGAGGAGAGTGATCATTACTAAGCGCAATGTCCCTATCGCTCAGCTAGTTCCAATAGAGGAAAAGGATAGAGTAGTGTTTGGTAAGTTAAAAGGGACAGTACACATTGTAGGAGATTTGCTAGCACCTATTGATGAGGTCTGGGATGCCAATCATTAAGAGCTTAAAGCAGAATAAGATCGTATTAGACACCCATATCTGGATTTGGGTCATGATGGGCAGTTCAGAATTAACTCTCAGTTTTCGTAAAGCCTTTGATCATTCATTAAAACTTCATGGCGTTTTGATCTCTCCCATTTCCATATGGGAAATTGGAATGCTTGTGGAGAAAAAACGGATCCAACTTGATATGGATGTCCAAGATTGGATAGATCAAGCATTGGACGTTCCTGGAATAAAACTTTCTCCTATCTCTCCTCGCATTGCTATTCAAAGTACGCGACTGCCTGGAATCATTCACGGAGACCCAGCAGATCGTATTTTAGTGGCCACAGCCCATGAAGAAAATGCTGTATTGGTCACATGCGATGAGAAGCTCTTCAATTATGGGTCAGATAAATTCGTGAATGTTCACAACCCCAATAAATCATTTTTACCTTAATCCTTGTCCAAAGCGGCTCAGCTGTCGATCGATCGCCTCTTGACCGTAGAACGGATAGAGGCTTTCGGCGTCGGTGCGGCAGTTGACGACGACGGACAGATGGGGGTCGATATGCCAGATCTCTTCTGAATCGGTGGGACAATAGAGGACCCAGGCGTGGCCTCCAAATTTGATCGTGTCGCGGACATAGCGAATGCTGCCCGGAGGAAGGCGGCCCTCTTGGATGAGGCGGTCGATGAAATAGGCGGCTGTCAGCGCGGAGTGGCGGCAGACGCCGACGCCGGAGCGAATAAAATCGTCGAGGGGAATCACGGGGAGATAGCGATTGTCTGCGGTGAGGGTGAAGTCATGGGGGGTGTGGCGTTCAATCCATTCGAAAATGAACGCGTTCATGAGGCGTTCGCTTGTCTTGATGTGAAAGATGCGCGTGCGGATGTAGGCGACGAGCTCTTCGAAAGAGGCGCCCGAAAATTGGTCATATTTTTGCTGGAGGAGCGGGGAGTTTTCGGGATCGAGGGAGATGATTTCGCGGGTGAGGGGAGAAGAGCCGATCGAGATGAGTGGCTGCACGGTAAAATATTCGGTGAAACCGGTGAGCACGTTAAATTCGGTGTTTTTGTGCGTGAGCACCCGGTCGCGGTAATGGATGAGCGCGCCTCTATCCAACTCTTGAAACATAGCAACTGATTTCGGGCTGTCAAACATTAAATTCGAAGTAGAGAAATGCATTGGCGGTGATCATGTTCTTGCCATGACAACTAAGTTAATAATACCGTTTATTAAAACTAATCCTCACAATCGCAGTTGCCTTTTACCTGTGCTCCTTAACTCGGGCTAACTTATGCCAGGCCTTGCTCGGGTGTGTTGCATAACTATTTTCCATGATCTTTGTGAAAAAACATCTCATCTTTAAGCGCTTACGCTTTTGCAAATAGCGCTTTGGCTATTTGCTGCAAACGATAAACGCTGAAATCTGAGCGTTTTTTCAGCAAATCTCATAGGAAAAAGTTATGCAATACACCCGCCTTGCTCCAGACTTTGGTTCTCTGCAAAATTCCCTGTGCGCTTGTAAATATTATTTTTGATAAACGGTATAACCTCAGCTTTGCATCTTGGAAACAAAGTGAGGTGCTGCAGATTCGATAGCTTTGGCGAAAAGCTAACGTAGTTACGTGTCACGGATTTTTTCACTTTTTTAGAGGGTGTTGTAAAATTTGAAGAACTCCTCCCTAAAGGGAAGGAGATTCTCCGACGGTTTAAGGATTTTTTTCCATCACATAGCCCGCTTGAGCCCGCTCCTAAAGGGGCAGGATTGCGGCGAGCGCACCGTTCAAACAGCAGTAGGTGCTCCGAAAGGATAAGATCATACGCATGACATTACACGCAATGACTTTTATTACAATGCCGTTCAAAAGCCCCAGCTCCTGAGGCCAAGTTTCTTCATTAGATCTGGGATATATTGCTCAATAGCACGTTCCTTGTCATCAACCTCGTAGTTTTCTGATAATATTCCCTGCATCTGGTCTTCAGTAAGCATCCGATTATCAACATCAATTTTTTGTCGAGTTCTTCCTTGGACTAGATGGCCTTCCAATCTGTTCATATAGCGGTTGATACGTAACTCTCCCTTTGCGATCTTCACACTGTGCTGATTATCCTTAAAAAGACATTCATAGGGGGGCCAACAAAAGCCGGAACACTGATCGGGTTTAAATATCGTTTTAGCGACTTCCTTTTCAGGGTCAACTTTAGCCCCCACGAGCTCGACTGTTTCAATTAATAGCTGCCTTCTAGGTAATGTGTCTACCTTAGAGGCATCAAAAAAATCGATGGGCATTGATATCCCGGGATAGTCGGTATATTTTTTTAGCAAATCTACAAGACTTTTCTCTTCCTTTGGGACGAGAAACTCGTTGACGTCTAGGAAAACTAGCCATGTCGTTTCATGGATAGCTTTCTCCTTAGCAGCATTTTGATAGACGGCTACTCGAGTTCCTAAAGCCCACATCCACCCCTGATCCTCTCGGGTCATATTTCCAATATCAGGCCAGTTCACAAGCGTCACAATGCCGTTTTTGATATAGGGTCGCAAAATATCGATATAACGATCCCTACTGCCGTTGTCGTAGAGATAAAAATGGTCTACTCCAACAAGTAAGTGATACTCAATCCATTCTTTAAAAAACTTCGCTTCCCCTTTAAAAATAGCACATACAGAAAGATTGTATTTTTTAGATCCCATCTGTGTTTCAGACTCTACTGAGGGCATTGCACTCTGTGGTCCTTTCTGCGGCAACGGTTTTATATTGCCAACCTCTGACCTGTGTGCGCTCATGGGTGAGCTATATAACTCTTCTGCATTGGCAGCCCCCATCAACATGACTAGTACACTCACAAAAAAACCGAACCAGCTAAACATGTAATCTCCCATTCCAAAATTTCCTGTCAAATCCCTTATTGCAATTGTGTGATCGTTACGTATGCTGCCGGTGCGCCCGTCGCAACATTACTCGAGTTGTTTAGGGCAACTGTAGCACCCGAGTTGTTTATCAATCTAAATGTTGTACCTGCACTTACTTGAACAATCGTCGACATAATATACATTTGCACTGGTTGCGGAGACATGCCCGGCTTGATATCAATGACATACTCTAATTTCGTTGCAGATGCAGGTGTCGAAATAAAGGCTCCTGTGAGGGTAAATGTATATGTAGTTGATATGAATGTAGCTGCAGGCATTGTCCCAAAAGTAATTTGATAATAGCCAGCGTTTCCGAGAGTAATGGTACCCGTTGCAGGTGCAAGTGTAATCAGTGATCCGGGTGCAGTTACTCCTGTTGTGCTAAACAGCACTGCGGCCGTGTTCAGTATCGAAATTGAAGCACCAGCTCCAGGTAAGTAAAACATCGCAAAGTCCTGCAATCCTCTAGGACCAGCTCCCGTTGGACCAGTCGCACCTGTCGGACCGGTCCTGCCTGTGGGACCGGTCCTGCCTGTGGGACCGGTCCTGCCTGTGGGACCAGTCGCACCTGTTGGTCCTGTCGCACCTGTTGGTCCTGTCGCACCTGTTGGTC
>VFKB01000048.1 GCA_009885755.1 Parachlamydiales bacterium
ATCATGTTTTCTGCTATTTATCAGGGAATGTGCGCGGCCTCGGGCATTCAGGCGTCTGCGAAGCAACCTGCCGTCATCGGTAAATGCTTTGCCACGCTGGGGATCGTAGAATCGTTCGCCCTCTTTGCCTTCGTGTTCGCGCTCCTCATTATCTAAGGGAGCAAGGATCGAGACAGTCCGCGCTCGATCCTCAACTTTTCCATTGGCGCAGAAAAAATGCCGATGGACGTCCCAGGTGATCTGAGGTGCCGAGACCACCTCAGTTTAATAGGCCTCTTGCGACCGCAAGTTGTTCAAATAATTGCTCGGTGTCGTAGGAACGTTGTAGGACAGTTCTTCCTAGAATAGGCGCCTGCTCCAGTATCGTTGTGTTGAGGCTGTTAGGCATTCTAAGCTTTGGGCAACTGATGAATATCGTATTGGGTTGAAGCAGTTGCTTTACCGATTTTACAAATGCGCTTTTTTTGCTAGGAGTTTCCATAAAATTACAGATATTGCTTAGGTAAACTGTGTCGAGCGCAATCCCCTCTCTATCGAGGACTCTTCTAATCTCAGAAAATTTTTCAAAATTCGTTATATCTTCAGTAATCGCCGTAAGGCGGCCTGTTGAGACTAATTGCTCTTTAATATAGAGATAGCTCTCCTCGGTTTGAAGCCAACTTCCCTCACGCGATAATTCTAGATCCACTCGATCCGTTGGCATACCCCGCTGATCGGGATGAAAAAATAACGCTCTCTCTGGCCCCTGGAGAGAATTGAGATAGGATTTCATAGCCTGAACAAATGCGTCCCTGGACCCACAAGCATGGATCATGGCAATAGTTGTGTTAATGAATTCAGCATTTTTTGGATTAAAATCGATAATCAATCCATATGTAGATCTCCGTGCAGACATGAGATCAAAATTGTGCCATGAGGCGCACCCTATGTGGATTGTTTGGCTCTCAAGGCCAAGGCGAGGGTGTTCATCGAATAAGCGCCGCGCCGCTGTTAAGTTTGTCTCATTTGTCGTGATGTAAATACCATTAATTTGTCCCCTAACACTAGGGTTGTCAAAACTAGCTAATTCTCGAGATATTCGATCTGTGGAAAGAGGGAAGGTAGGAATAGGATTAACCGTTGTTCCGATGAGCCACTGAAAAAACCTATTTATAGCGCAGAGGGGATAACAGACCAAGCTCACAAAGAATAGTTTTGCCCACTCGAGGACCTTTTGAAGAGTGCTTTCTTGGTAGTCCCAACAGATGCATGTGGGAATTGAGGATATTTGAGGGGCGCTGATGACAGGAGTAATAGAAGCCATTTATTGCCTTTTGTAACTTTTAGGTTGTTCAGGTGGAATGATTTAATCATGGGCAGCGCGATAAAAACAATATCAAACTCGGCCTTCTTTCTCCCGTCAATGCAAGTGGAATTGGGGTTTCCGTTGGACTTGCAATCATGTTTTCTGCTATTTATCAGGGAATGTGCGCGGCCTCGGGCATTCAGGCGTCTGCGAAGCAACCTGCCGTCATCGGTAAATGCTTTGCCACGCTGGGGATCGTAG
>VFKB01000013.1 GCA_009885755.1 Parachlamydiales bacterium
CTACGATCCCCAGCGTGGCAAAGCATTTACCGATGACGGCAGGTTGCTTCGCAGACGCCTGAATGCCCGAGGCCGCGCACATTCCCTGATAAATAGCAGAAAACATGATCGCAAGTCCAACGGAAACCCCAATTCCGATCGCATTGACGGGAGAAAGGATGCCGAGTTTGATGTTGTTTTTCATGAGGATCATGAGCACAAAGCCATAGATCGACTGTGAGGAAGGCATGGCTGACATCCCAATAAATGGTCCGTGGTTTTCTTCAACTCTGCTGATGACGGCGTGCAGCGCCATCCCGGCAATCCCGCAGCCAATCGCGCTGCCAATACATCCGAACCCAAGCACGATGGCAGGTCCTAACATGGTAAAATCCATAACTTATTCTCCTTTTACTTTGATTTTAGGCGTTTTAGAGGTTTGAACAGTCTACCGCCTCCCTCGAAACAGTAATGATACCACTCTAAGAAATTCAAACGGAGCCCGTGGATAACTCCACCCATGAGGCTCAAACTGATGTTCACGACGTGGCCGATAAACATGGCGACGATCCCGACGAAGAGTCCCAAAATTTCTCCGATGCCGTTAAAGGTGGTGGCCATCATGGCTCCGGCAAGCGCTAGGGCGTAGAGTCGGAGGTAGGAGAGGACGTCGGCAAACACTTGGATCAGGTTCATGAGCTCGAGGAAGCCCATCCACTTTTTTTGGATGAGGGCTAGAACTAAGGCGCTTCCAATGCCAAAATAGATGAGCTGGATACCTACCTGGGTGGCGAGGGTTTTGCTCATGATACCGAGGAAGTTGACCATCGAGGTGGCGTTGAGGACGGAAGGGAAAAAGAGGTAGCTGCCGATGAGAAAAAAGACCCAGCCGATGGCAGCCCAGCTCCGGAAAAAATAGCGGAGCAGGCCTAAACTGACATGGAGAATCCCGATTATAAGAGCGATATCGAGGAGGATGTTATTGTTAAACTGAGAGACGGCGCCGCTCTGAACAAACTCTTTGCCCGTTTTAGCTCCGGGAGCTTCGGGGTTGTTCTTTAAAAATTCGTCATAGACGTCATCTTTCATCTTGAGATGATAGTCGACCTTTTTCGCGACGAGATACTCAATGACAGAGACTTTTTTCAAGGGGTTTTTTGCCGAGAGTTCGATCCCGAAATAGGAAGAGGTAATCACGCCCCAGACGATGCAGCTGGCGGAGAGCAGGGTGAAGAGTTTGAGCATCCGCTTCCCCTGCCCTTTGAGAGTGGGAAACTTATACGAGAGGTAAATGGCAGCGGCGAGAAATAAAAAGCCATAGCCGGCATCGCCGATGATCATCGCAAAAAAGAGGGAGAAAGAGCAGAGGACCCAAATCGAAGGATCTTTGTCTTTATGGGAAGGTGTGTCGTAGATGTTGACGAGGTCTTCCCCGAGGCGGCCAACTTCGTTGTTTTCGAGATAGGTAGGGATGACATCGAAGGGATCAATGGCGATCTGTTCGCAGTGGATGAGCATGCCATCCATCATTCCATAGACGGCAACAATCTTGGTCTCGGGGATCCAGGCCTCAATAGCAAATAGGGCGTTATCTAAAGGAAACGAAACCTCTCGGCGGGCAAAGTTGAGGTTGTGCTGGTTGAGCTCCTCGATGAGGGCCTCGTTCAGGTACTGGATATAGCCGGCATCGCCTTTGAGCTCAACTTCGAGGTCATGGGTGTGATCGATCACGTAGGCGAGCCGTTTTTGCAGCTCTCCTAGCGGGCGGTCGATCCGCATTTCGATCATGTCGGGATATTCTGTGCTCTCTTTGTTGATCGCAATGAAGTAATCGAGGTCGTATTCGGTGCCGATATATAGGACTTCTTCGGAGAAGTTGGTCTTGTGGCTTTTGGCGGTCTTCATGCAGAAAAACTGGACCTTCCGCTTCCCCTCGCGCTCAATGGCATCGATCGTCTCTAAAGAAAAATCTCCAAAGACGCCGACTCTAGCGATCTCTGCGGTGAGCAGTCGTTTTTCTTCGTGGAGCTCGCCGATCTGGGTGTAGAGATCGATGATTCGACTGGCAACTTTGGTGGCGTTAGCGTGATCGTAAGGGCCCTCGTAAGCCTCTTTAACGGGCTGCTTGCGCAAGATCTTCATCGCAGCAATCAGCCGCTGCGCGGAATCGGGCAGCTCGACGGCTTTCTTTGCAGACACAGCCCGAAACTCAATAAATCCCTGCTCCTGCGCATGTCGAAAGAAATGCTCGAGATCTTTCTCCGCGCCGATAAAGAGATACTTTTTGACATCTACGATCATGCCGAGTTTCTCATGAGGATTTTTTGTTTAGCCACTTTTGCTTGTGAGATCGCCGCCAGCTGCTGGTCGCCCAAAAAGATTTTGATCTTCTTGATGTTTTCCACGGCGCGCGGGATCAAGATCTTTTCAAAAAGGTTGACGCGGATGGACACTTCTCTCAGCTCTTTTTCTAGCACCCGTTTTTTCTCTTTCACAATTTTAATCTTTTCGCGGCAGGTGAGCAGATGCTTCATGCCAGCAATCGCCGATTCGATCCAGACGGGGCTGTCAAAAAGGGAATAGGTCTCCTCTTTGTAGACGATCCCGTCAAAATGGGGAATGTCGATCCCCGCGATGTTCTCGTACCGTTTTTTAACGTCGAGGATCTCGATTGCAGAAAACAGATCGGAGGCCTCGGAATCGGAGAGAAGGGACGCATAGTGGGCGACCTTTTCCTCGAGACCGTGGTATTGCACTTTGAGCTCTTCAATCTCCACCTGGGCGGTGTTGACCTCCAACTGGAGCAGCGCTTTTTTGAGCTGCAGGGTGGGAAGGTATTTTTGGAGTTGACCCAGTTTGAGCTGCTCGGAGCGCAATTCCGTTTTGGTTAACTTCATTGTAATGGCCAGTATTTCTCAATGAGGGACTGTTTAATGCCTACTTCTTGCGGCTCGAAACATTCGGCGAGCGTCTGCCAGCCGAGATCAAGGGCGGCCTCTAGGGCGATGTTCACCGAAAGGTTCATCATCCGGTGCTCAAAAAGTGTGGAATAGTGGAGCAGTTTTTCATCCCACTTGGAAAGTCTGAAACCCATGCTCTGACGCTCTCTGGCCTTTTTCGATTCGGCGTAGAGACGGATCTGAGCGTTGGCGATGTCGCCGTGATCTTCGCGGGTCACTTTGCCGATCACCTGCTGCTTGAGGCGGGAAAGGGAGCCGAACGGATCGATGCTGCCGCCGTGGAGATAAAATTGTCCTTCGGTGATGTAGCCGGTGTTATCCGGGATCGGGTGGGTCACGTCGCCGCCGGGCATCGTCGTCACAGAAATGATGGTGATCGAGCCGCTGCCGTCGATGTCGACCGCTTTTTCATAGCGGGATGCGAGGTCGGAATAGAGCGATCCGGGATAGCCGCGGTTCGAAGGGATCTGGTCCATGGTGATGGCGATCTCTTTGAGCGCATCGGCAAAAGCGGTCATGTCGGTGAGAAGGACCAGCACGTTCTTATCGAGCGTCGCAAATCTCTCCGCGCAGGCCAGGGCCATATCGGGAACGAGGAGGCACTCGACGGCCGGGTCGGTGGCCTTGTGAATGAACATGACGGTTTTTTCAGAAGAACCTGAGCTCTCGGCGTTGTCGATGAACGCTTGATAATCGTCGAAGCGGAGGCCCATGCCCCCGATGATCACGACATCGGCGTCGGTCTGGTTGGCAATCCGCATGAGGAGCTGGTTGTAGGGCTCGCCCGCAACCGAGAAGATCGGGATCTTCTGGGATTTGACGAGGCAGTTGAACACGTCGATCATCGGGATGTTCGTGCGGACGAGATCGCGCGGAATGATCCGGCGGATCGGGTTGAACGAGGGAGATCCGATATCGATCTGATCGCCGATGATGACCGGGCCGCGGTCGATCGGCTCACCGGAGCCGGAGAGGCGTCTTCCGAGGAGCGAATCGCTGCAGGTGGCCTTCATCTCTCTGCCTAGAAAAGAGACCCGATCGCCGGTAGAAATCCCGCGGGTATTTTCAAAAGCTTGGAGGGTGACTTTTTCTCCTTCGATGCGGAGGACGGAGGCATAAAGAGATCTGCCGTTGTGCCGCTGCACGCGGGCGAGTTCGCCGAGGCTCACTCCCTCTGCGAGGACAGAGAGCAGGTTGCCGCGCATATCGACGATGCGATCGTAGACTTTTTTCATTTTTGCTCCTGAATTTTTTGCTCAATATGCGCAAAGGCTGTGTAGTACCGCTCCGACTTGAACGGCATAAAATTCATGTTCTTGATCTCATTCTGCAGCTCTAAGAAGAACGAGCGGGCCTGATCGTGGTTTTCAAACGAAAAATGGGCGTCGAAGATAGCGTTCACGAGCTTAAATAGCGGGATCTGGCGATCGAGCGTGCAATAGGCGTCCTCTTTGTCGAAGGCGTTTTGCTGCAGGTAGCAAAACTCATAGAGCTCGCGCTTGAGGTAGGTGACCATATCTTGGAAAGCAATCCCCTCTTCGCCGACAACTTCCATCCGTTTGCCGATCTCATCTCCCTCTTTCAAAATCAGGGCGGCCTTGCGGACGTTGTGTCCCCAGCCCTCAGCTCGTTTTTCGAGATCTTTCGAGACAACATCGGTGTACTTGCTCCAGGAGATAAGCGGGTCGATGGCGGGATATTTTCTAGCATCGGATCTAGCCCGTGAAAGTCCGTGGAACGCGCCCACGACCGACAAGGTCGCTTGGGTGACCGGCTCCTCGAAGTTTCCTCCGGCAGGAGAGACTGTGCCCCCGATGGTAAGGGATCCTAACTTCCCATTTTTTAATTGCAAGACGCCCGAGCGCTCATAGAACGAGGAGATCCGCGAAGCGAGATAGGCAGGAAACGCCTCTTCGCCTGGAATCTCTTCCAAGCGGCCCGACATTTCGCGCATCGCTTGCGCCCATCTAGATGTAGAATCGGCGAGCAGAAGCACGTTGAGCCCCATCTGGCGGTAGTATTCGGCGATCGTGGCGCCCATATAGATGGAAGCTTCCCGCGCGCTCACCGGCATCGACGAGGTGTTGCAAATGATGACCGTGCGGTTGATGAGCGGCTCCCCGGTGTGCGGATCGGTGAGGTGCGGGAATGTGCGGAGCACCTCCACAACCTCTCCGGCGCGCTCGCCGCAAGCGACGACAACCACGATATCCACGGAAGAATATTTTGAAAGGTGGTGCTGAAGCACGGTCTTTCCGGCGCCGAACGGGCCCGGAGAGCAAAACGTGCCGCCCTTAAGCAGAGGAAATTGGGTGTCGATGATCCTCATCCCGATGTCCATCATCTCGGTCGGCTTGATCTTCTCCCCTTCGTGCAAGGCGTTTTTCACAGGCCATTTCTGGACCATCGTAAAGGAGCGCTCTTCCCCTTTGTCATCGACAGCTTTTGCGACGACGGTGTCGATGGTGTAGGAGCCCTCTTTGATCGCCCAGGTGATCGTATATTCGCCGAATGAGCTGAACGGGACCATGATCTCGTGGTGAAATCTCCCTTCCATCGTAAATCCAAGAGAATCCCCGCGGGTGAGCACATCGCCCACTTTGGCGGTGGGATGGTAGTCCCAATGTTTTGCGCGGTCAAGAGGCGGCAAATAGACGCCGCGTGTGAGGAAAAGGCCTGTCGCATCGGCCACTTTTTCTAGGGGATTTTCCAAGCCGTCAAGAATCGAGGTGAGAAGGCCGGGGCCGAGCTCCGCTTCAAGTAGGTGGCCGGTGAATTCGACGGGAGTGTTAAGCTTGATGCCGCGCGTATCTTCGTAAACTTGGATCTTAGCATCTTTGCCGGCGATCTCAATGACTTCGGCCTTTAAAGACACGTCGGGAAGGCGCACAAAAGCGACCTCTCCCTGCTGAATGTTCCCCTGAAACTCGACGTGAAGCAAGTTTCCGAAGGCTTTGACTACCTTTCCTGTCGCTCTCTTATTCATTTCTATCCTGCTTTATAGGTATCAAGAATCTCTCTTCCCCTCTTCGCATCCAACGCGTTCCACGCCTCTACGATGAGCAGCCGCGCCATGTAGGACAAGATCCAGTCCATGGAGAAGCTCGGTTCCAGCGCCATCTCGTCAATTTTATTGAACCGGTAGGCGGCGAACACTTTATATTTTTCCCAAGGGTCATTGCCGCAAGAGGCAATCTTTTCTTTTAGGTCCTCATACTCGCCAGGCGGGTCGTACTCTTTCGCATCCTTTTGGGCTAAAATCTGGGCCACAAGCGGATCGTGGGGCACTTCAAATTGCAACTCTTTGACCACATCGCGGCCGGTCTCCTTCGCGCGGAGGCCGATCATCACGAGGCGCCACTCCCTCTCGAAGGTGAGGTATGCCTTCATAAACCCTTTTTGAGGCGGGGTCTCCTCCGCAAAAAACTTCGCTAGGAGCGCTGGAAAATTGTCCATCCGCTCCTTGAGTCCCTGATTCTCATCGAGAAAGTCGAACACATATTCGGGCAAAAGGTGATGGACGAGGAGCGCTTCATCGAGCTCCTTTTCATCTAAATTCCCCCGCGTATCCAGATTTTCCTCAAGCAAAAGAGAGCGGATATTGTGCAGGTCGATATAGCGCCTGAGCACCACCGTCTTGGCAAAATCTTTTTTCGAGAGGTTCACCTGCAGGCGCGCGCTTAGCTCCACAAAGGAAATATCGGGAATTTCCCCAAGGGTCAGCTCGGGCAGCGATGCGGCTAAAAAATAGTAGTTAGCCATGGAAAAACAACTCTCGAAAATCTTTACGGATGTATTGGGCCACCAGTTCTTTCAGCGTCGCCTCGGAAATATCGATGGTGACATGCTCTTTGTGCAGCTTCACTTCGACACCGCCGGCAATGGGCATCAGGAGCACGCTTTTCTCTTTCAGTCTATGGAGGATCGCCTCCGTGAGAAAGGCATTGACCGCAGAGGCCGGAACGGCAGCCGGTATGAAGGCGCTAATTTCGGTATCGATCCCCTCTTTTTCCACGGCGTTAACCACCGCGGTGATCAGGGCCCCCAAAACATCGGGCTGGCGCATCCGCTGGCCGAGCTGCTTGGAGAGTTCGTGGTTGAAAAGTTTATCTTCGATGGTCTGTTTCAGGATCTCGATCGTCTGACGGCAGGCTTGGCTAAGGGAAGCTTGAAATACAGTCCGCTCCATCTCAATTTCTTCTTTGACTTTCCGGTGCATCTTCTCGATGCTGCGACGGGCATCCTCTACGAGTTCTTCTGCCTTTAGGCGGGCCGCGGCGATGATCTCGTCAGCCTCTCTTCGGGCAGGATCGAGCGTCTCGTTCCTAAGAACTTCGCAGATTTTTTTAACCTTATCTTTCCCTGTCTCTAATCCTTTCATGACAACCCTTTTATTTTTACAGAACAGACCATTATTCATCAGTTATTGCCCAATAGACCTTATTTTTCAAGGGAGAAAAGAAGCCCCTCCAGATTACAAGGATTTTTTTCTTATTTAAATTAAACTTCTTCAAGGGGTAGAATAACAACTACTAATCGCGAAAAACACGAAAATTAATTCCATAAAAAAAGCTTTCGCATTTTAAAACGCGATTTGACATTTTAATGGAAATACGATCTTTTAGTGAGTGATGGCCAAGAAATACGACGAAAGCACCGTTAAGTCCTTAGACGCCTTATCGCACATCAGGCTGCGCTCCGGCATGTACATCGGCCGCCTAGGCGATGGCTCCCACGCGGACGACGGGATCTACGTCATGCTCAAAGAAGTCATTGACAACTCGGTCGATGAGTTCATCATGCACCACGGCTCGAAGATCGAGGTTAAGCTCGATGAAAAAACTTCTATGGTCTCCGTGCGCGACCACGGACGGGGCATCCCTCTGGGAAAAGTGATCGAGTGCGTCAGCCAGATCAACACCGGCGCCAAATACAACGACGATGTGTTCCAATTTTCGGTCGGCCTCAACGGCGTAGGAACAAAAGCGGTCAACGCCCTCTCGTCCTATTTTGTGGTGCGGAGCTTCCGCGATGGGGAATTTGTCGAGGCGAGCTTTTCGCGCGGGGTCCTCAAAGACAAAAAGAAAGGGAAGACCAAAGAGCCCGACGGGACCTACGTCGAGTTCATCCCCGACACCGAGATCTTCAAGAAATTTAAGTTTCAAAAAGAGCTCATCACCAAACGGCTCTGGCACTACGCCTACCTCAACACCGGCCTAACGCTTCTTTTCAACGGCGAGGCGATCCGCTCCGACCATGGACTGCTCGACCTTCTCAACGATGAAGTCAAAGATGACCGTCTCTATGAGCCTCTCCACTACACCGGAAAAATGTTAGAGTTCGCCTTCCTCCACTCCTCGAGCTACGGAGAAACCTATTTTTCTTTTGTTAACGGGCAGTATACCCAAGATGGGGGTTCCCACCTCTCGGCGTTCCGCGAAGGGATCTTAAAGGGGGTGAATGAATTTGCGAAAAAGAACTTCCAAGGCGTCGATGTGCGCGAAGGGATTGTGGGCGCGGTCCTCGTCAAGGTGAAGGACCCGGTCTTTGAATCGCAGACGAAGAACAAACTCTCCAACAACGAGATCCGAGGCCCGATCGTCCAAGAGGTGAAGGAAGCTGTCCAAGACCTGCTCTATAAATTTCCTGAGACGGGCAAGAAAATCCTCGATCGGATCTTCTTCAACGAAAAGCTGCGCAAGGAGCTTTCCGCTGTCAAAAAAGAGGCCAAAGACAAGCAGAAGAAGATCTCGTTCAAAATCCCCAAACTGCGCGACTCGAAATACCACTACGGCGATGGGACGAAAGAGGGCGAACGCTCGATGATCTTCCTCACCGAAGGGGAATCGGCCTCCGCCTCGATCGTGATGACGCGGGACCCACTGTCGCAGGCGGTCTTTTCGCTGCGCGGCAAACCGCTCAACGTCCACGGGATGAAGCTCGACCAGCTCTACAAGAATGAAGAGATGTTCAACCTCATGTCGGCGCTCAACATCGAAGATGACATCGCCAACCTGCGCTACGGCAAAGTGGTCTTGGCCACCGATGCCGATGTCGACGGGATGCACATCCGCAATCTGCTCACCACGTTTTTTCTCACCTACTTCGAAGGGCTTGTGCTGAACGGCCACCTCTACATCCTCCAAACTCCCCTCTTCAAAGTGCGGAATAAAGAAAAGACGCTCTACTGCTACTCGATCGAAGAAAAGGACGAGGCGGTCAAAACGCTCAAAAAAGGGATCGAGATCACCCGCTTCAAAGGGTTGGGAGAGATTTCTCCTGAGGAATTCAAGCAGTTCATCGCGAAAGACATTCGGCTTATCCCCGTCACCATCAATAACCTCTCCGACGTGAAGCCCACCTTGGAGTTCTACATGGGAAAAAACACTCCTCAGCGCAAAGATTTCATCATGAATAATTTGAAGGGCGACGAATGGACGATCTAAAAGAACAGATGAAGGACCACTTCCTTCAGTACGCCACCTACGTCATCCTAGATCGCGCCATCCCCAATGTGGTCGACGGGCTCAAGCCCGTACAGCGGCGCATCCTCGAGACGCTCTGGAAGCAAAACGACGACAAGCTCCACAAGGTGGCCAACATCGTCGGCCAGACCATGATGCTCCATCCGCACGGCGACGCCGCAATCTATGAGGCGCTCGTCAACCTCGCGAGCAAAGGATTTCTTCTCGACCGGCAAGGAAATTTCGGCAACATCTTCACTGGCGATCCTTCCGCCGCATCGCGCTACATCGAGACCCGCCTCTCGCAACTCGCCCGCGAGACAATGTTCAACCCCGACATCACCGAAAAAGTCCCCTCCTACGACGGGCGCAATATGGAGCCGGTCACGCTCCCCGCAAAAATCCCTCTCCTACTCTTGCAAGGCGCCGACGGGATCGCCGTCGGGATGTCGACCCACATCCTCCCGCACAACTTCAGCGAGCTGTTAGAGGCGGAGATCGCCTATCTAGAAGGAAGAGAGTTTAAGATCTTCCCCGACTTCCCCACGGGCGGGATCATGGACAAGAGCGAATACGACCGCGGACGCGGGAAGATCAAGCTGCGCGCCAAGATCGAGATCAAAGATCCCAAAACCTTGGTCATCCGCGATATCTGCTACGGAACGACCACCGAGAGCCTCATCCGCTCCATCGACGAAGCGGCCAAGAAAGGTAAGATCAAAATTGAATCAATCGATGACTACACCGCTAAAGATGTCGAGATTGAGATCAAGCTCCCGCGCGGCCAATATGCCGAAGAGATGCTCGACGCCCTCTATGGATTTACTGCGTGCGAAGTGTCGCTCACCTCGCAGATCATCGTCATCAAGGATGGCCAGCCTTGGGAGACCGACGTCCATGAGATCCTCGCCTACTGCGCCGAAAAGCTCATGGAGTTTTTGCGCCGCGAGCTCGAGATCGAGCGGGAGCGCCTCCTAGAGAAGATCTTCTACAAGACACTGGAGCGGATTTTCATTGAGAACCGCCTCTACAAGCAAATCGAGACCGTAAAAACTCTTGAAGGAATCCATGAGGCCCTCGTTGCCTCGTTCAAGCCCTACCACAAAGAGCTGATCCGCACGCCCACCCACGACGATCGAGAAAAGCTACTCCAAATCCCCATCCGCAGAATTTCCCGGTTCGATATCGACAAGAACCAAGAAGAGATCATGCAGCTGCAAGAGGCCCTCGCCGCCGTCGAGAAAGATCTCAAAAACGTCAAAAAGTATGCGATCGCCTATCTGAAGAAGTTGATCGACAAATACGGAAAGGCCTACCCCAGAAAAACCCGCATCAAGGCGATCGAAGAGATCGATAGGCGCGCGATCGAGACCAAAAAGATCAAGGTGAACTATGATCCCGCAACCGGATTTGTTGGGACAAAGGTTTCCGGACCCGACAGCTTTACCTGCACCAACTTCGACAAGCTCCTCATCCTCTTCAAAGACGGCACCTACAAGGCGACCAATATCCCTGAAAAGCAGTATGTCGAAAACGCCGCCTGGGTCGGGGTCGCCGACAAGACCACTATCATCAACGTCATCTACACCAACACCGAGACCAAAGAGGCGTGGGCCAAGCGGTTCATCGTCGAGCAGTTCATTCTCGACAAGGCATACCGGTTCTTGGATGAAAACACCAAGCTCGAATACATCTCCTCGGACCTTGAGCCCGTAGCGGAAATCCAGTTCGCCGGCAAAAAGGCCTCCAAGGTGCGCTACCCGCTGAAAGAGGTCCTTGTCAAGGGAGCTCAGGCGCGCGGCATCCGGATAGCCAAGCACGAAGTGAAAAGCCTAAAAATCGTAAAATAATGGCCTTATCCCCCGGTTTTTTCTAAAAAGGCTCGATTTATCCCCCGGTTTTTTCTAATTTCCCTTGATTTATCCCCCGGTTTTTTCTAAAATAAGGAGAAAGAGGGCATATGCGACGAGATCATCTAAATTTTTTAAGACGCTGGAAAAATGACCCCATTAGGGTGCCCCTCATGATCCGAGGCGCTAGGCAAGTAGGCAAATCGTGGCTAGTCAGCACCTTCGGCCAGGAATTTGAGCACTTTATCAACCTTAATTTTGAAAAAGACAAGAGGGTTCATGCACTTTTTCCTGAACATGTAGATATTCCTAAAATGCTAGAGGCCCTCCAAGCCTACACGCAGACACCTATTATCCCTGGAAAAACGCTCCTTTTTCTGGATGAAATTCAAGAATGTCCTAATGCTCTAAAATACCTGCGTTATCTTAAAGAAGAACGGCAAGATCTTCATGTGATCGCCGCCGGATCGCTTTTAGAATTTACACTGGAAAAACTTGGCATTGCGGTAGGCCGCATTGATTACTTGTTCCTCTATCCTCTCTCTTTCATGGAGTTTTTGGATGCGCAGCACCGAGAAGACTTAAGGGAAGCAATTGTCAGTCAAAAAGTGGATGCGGCATCCCATGGGGTCATCTTAGACTACCTCAAAAATTACATGTGGCTTGGAGGGATGCCGGCTGTGGTAGACACCTGGATCAAGCACAAAGACTCAGCTCTTTGCCAAAGGGTCCAAGATCGAATTATCGGAAACTACGAGGATGATTTTCAAAAATACGCCAAAAAGCATCAAATTGAAACCGTGGGCAAAGTCTTTCGCTCCATTGGAAAACAGCTGGGGAAAAAATTCCAATATACCAACGTTGACAATGACATGAAAACATACCCTATCAAGCAAGGTCTCCATTTATTAATTAAAGCAGGGGTCGCCCATCCCTGCTTCCACACATCGGGACATGTCTATCCGTTGAATGCAGAAATCAACGAAAAGAAATTTAAGGTTTTCTTCTTTGACATTGGGATCGCCCACCGCCTTTTGGGATTAGATTTGGCAGAATGGGTGACATCATCCTTCGAGATCGAATATTTAGGTGAAAGCGCAGAACAGCTTGTTGCTCAAGAATTTATTGCCTACGCTAACCCTTCAAAACCGTGTGAGATCTACTACTGGAATAATGAATCCAAGTCGGGTAACGCCGAAGTAGATTTCATCGCCGTTAAGAATAAAGCCATTGTCCCCGTTGAAGTGAAATCTGGGGTGAAAGGTGGAATGAAGAGTTTAAGATTGTTTTTGGAGACCCATCCCAAGTCAAAGTACGGGGTGAAAATTTCAGAAGCGCCGTTTTCCAAACATGGAAACTTAGAAGAAATCCCTCTATATGGTCTTGCGGGTTGGAAAAATTGACAACTCTGCTATAATTCCTTCCATGAGAGACTCCAATATCCCGCTCGCAGAAAAGCTCCGCCCCCAAACGATCGAAGAGATGGTCGGCCAAGGCCACCTCGTCTCCGAGCAGGGCTGGATCACGCGCACCATCGCCGGCAAACGGCCCCTCTCCATCCTTCTTTGGGGACCTCCCGGCTGCGGCAAGACCACGCTAGCTAGACTTTATGCCAAAGCTTTCGACGCCGAGTTTGTGATCTTTAGCGCTGTGCTCCACGGCATCGCCGAACTCAAAAAAACCATCATCGACGCCAAAAACCATCCCCTCTTTGTGCGCCACCTGATCGTCTTCGTCGACGAGATCCACCGGTTCAACAAGGCCCAGCAAGACGCGCTCCTCCCCTACGTCGAAAATGGAACGATCACCTTGATAGGCGCCACCACAGAAAATCCCTCGTTTTCTCTCAACAACGCCCTCCTCTCCCGCATGCGCACCCTCGTCCTCAATCCCCTCACCGAAGAGGACCTCCGCATCCTGATGTCCCGCTACAAAGGCCCCCTTCCCCTCACCGACAAGGCCAAAGAGCTCCTCATCGGCATGGCCCAAGGGGATGCGCGCCATCTGCTCAATATGTTTGAAAATCTCGCCCAAGCGCCCCAAGATCAACTCATCGATGAAACTCAGCTCAGCGAGTGGGTGCAGCAGCGCCCTGCCCTCTACGACAAAGCCGACGAGGGGCACTACAACTTGATCTCGGCGCTGCACAAATCGATCCGCGGCTCCGATCCCGACGCCGCGCTCTACTGGCTCGCGCGCATGATCGAAGGAGGCGAATCGCCTCAGTTCATCGCAAGGCGCCTCATCCGCGCCGCCTCCGAAGACGTGGGCCTCGCCGATCCCGACGCCCTTAAACTCACCCTCGACGCCTACCGCGCCTACGAGCAGCTCGGCTCTCCCGAGGGAGAACTCGCTTTAGCGCAGGCCGTCCTCTATCTCGCACTCGCTCCGAAGAGCAACGCCGCCTACACCGCCCTCGGCAAGGCCAAAGAGCTCGCCAAAGCAACGACACAGCACGGCCCTCCCAAGATCATCCTCAACGCCCCCACCCAGCTCATGAAAACACTCGGCTACGGAAAAGGCTACCGCTACGACCATGACGAGAAGGAAGCCTTCTCAGGACAGAATTATTTCCCAGACGACATGGAGCGTCCCACGTTCTATGAACCCGTCGAGCGCGGTTTCGAGCGAGAGATGAAGAAACGAATGGATTATTTCAACAAGATCAGACAGTCTAAATAAACCACAATTAACTATTGCGAAAATTCGTAATTATGTTAAATTAAAAATAAAAGATTAAATAGGGTGGTATTATGAAAAAGCTGATTCTTGGCTCTTTAATTTTCCTTCTCCCTTTCTCTTCCCTATCCGCTGAGGAAGACATCTCAGAACTTGCAAAAAACACCGATGCCCTATATAGAACTGGGGCCGGAGCCAAAGATGGATGCTTTACAGCCCTCGCCTCTTCCATGTACGTATGGGGATTTGTGCTGGCCGTAGGCATCGCCGTATTAGCTGCGGTTTTACACCAAAGCCAATCGAGCGGCGCTCCCAGATTATAACCCGGTGTCCCTATGAACCTGCTCTCAGCTTTGACCCTCATTTCCACCTTAAGCATGGGAGCTCTTTGCTCTTTGCCTGCCGCTGAGAAAAATCCAGCCGCCCTAGCTGCACAAACAAAACCCTCCGCCTACTGCTATTTCATCCCGCCCAAGGGCTGGGAGATTGTCAACCCGCAAAAACTGACCGGTAGAGTCCAGGTCCAGTTCCTTGGGAAGAGCAACAAAGGATTTTACCCCTCGCTGAACCTCGCCACCGAAAATGTTAACCTCACCCTGTCCGAATACGTCAAGGCCGTCAAAAAAATTCATGAGATGGACCACAACACCACCTGGAGAGACCTCGGAAAGATCTCCACCCAAGGCGGCGAGGCCCAGCTCACCCAGATCGACACCGCGACCTCTTCAGGATCTATCCGGATCCTCCAAGTCCTTCTACTCAAGGATAATACCGTCTACATCCTCACCGCCTCCGCGTTAAAAGAGGAATTTGCGGCCTACTACAAAGAATTTGAGAAGGCCTTTAAATCTCTTAATATCACACCAGACCTCATCGCCAGCGTTCCGCAGCCTGAGAGAAGGGAAAAACTCAAAGCCTCCATAGCGAACGTCACCGTCCAAAATCTCCACACCCTGGAAAAAATGCTTGGCAAAGAATTTGCCGACATGGGCCTCCACTGGCAATTTCTGATGCTCCAGTCCGCCCTCCTAAATTCTGCCGCTTCCAAATAAAATCTATCTTAGACAAAATCCTCTCCATCATGTATAAACGTGATGAGAAACTAGGAGAATTCCATGAAAAAGTCCCTGCTTACATCACTCACATTGTTTGCTTTTGTGTGCAACCAAACCTACGCCGACCCAAACCCTGAAGACAATTCTATCCCCACAGACAGCGCCATCGACCTCACCCACCAAAAAGAAGCCGCTCCGACCGAAGAGCCCCAGATGGCCGCCCAGGACACCTCGGACCAAGCAGCTCCTGCAGCTGAAGTCGCTCCAGATTCTGTCCTTGCCGTTAAGGAAGTAGGCAAAGCCTCCGCAGAAGGCGCGAACGCCGGAAGAAGCAAATGGGGAACCTTTGCTCTAGCAGCTGGCGGAGTCGCCATCGCTGTGACAGCGATCATCCTCGTTGCCCAGAACCGCGGCCACGGACCTTCAAGTGATTAAAAAAACGCTCCCTCTATTGCTTCTTGCAGCCTCCTGCCAGAAAACGCCGCCCCATTGGACGGCTGCGCATATTGAGGGAACGACAAATCTCACCTATCACGACATCGATCCCTTGAACGGGATCGATCTCGAAATGGTCACCGGCTCTGAAGGGACCTCACTCTATCTCGATGTTCACTCCCATCCTATCCCCCCCTACGCCAGCAATCCAAAAGAGGCCATTGTGACATTGAGCACAGGCGAAGAGAAGCACGTCGTCCTCGCCGTACGTCGCGATGGAGGTCAACGGCTCGTCGTGCCACCCGAAGCCCACGCCTTCATTTTAGCAACCCTCCGCGCCGGGCTTCCGCTCACGATCGAACTGGAAGGATATACCACCACGATCGAGGCTAAGAATTTTAAAGCGATCAAAGAACTCCAAGAAAAACAGGTTTAGTTTATGGCATCAAAACTTGAGCAGCTGAAAAAAATGACCACCGTCGTCTCCGACACCGGTGAGATCGACGAGATCAAAAAATACCATCCCACCGATGCCACCACCAATCCTTCCCTCATTTTTGCCGCGTCCACGCTCCCCGCCTATGAACACCTCGTGAAAGAGGCGATCCAATACGGGAAAAAGCGGGGCAAAAACCCTCCCGAGCAGACAGAGCTGGCCCTCGACAAAGTCTTCGTCAACTTCGGGCTAGAGATCCTCAAGCTCATTCCGGGCAGAGTATCCACTGAAGTCGACGCCCGCCTCTCTTTCGATGTACAAGGCAGCATCCGCAAAGCCAAATCGCTCATCGCCCTCTACGAAGCCGCCGGCATCGACCGCAAACGGATTCTCATCAAGCTCGCCTCCACCTGGGAAGGAATGCGCGCCGCCGAGCAGCTCGAAAAAGAAGGGATCCATTGCAACATGACGCTCCTCTTCAGCATGGCCCAGGCCATCGGCTGCGCTCAAGCCAAAGCAACTCTCATTTCTCCTTTCGTCGGACGCATTCTCGATTGGTACAAAAAGAGTGAGAACAAAGACTACGCGCCCGTCGACGATCCCGGCGTGCATTCCGTTGCGGAAATCTACGACTACTACAAAAAGTGGGGCATCCCCACACAAATCATGGGAGCCAGCTTCCGCAACTCTGGAGAAATTCTCGAGCTTGCCGGTTGCGATCTGCTCACCATCGCTCCAAAATTTCTTCAAGAGCTACAAGATGCGCAAGGCCCCGTCGAGCGCAAGCTTGATCCAGAAAAAGCCAAGCGCGCCGACATCAAAAAAGTCGACATGGACGAGAAGATGTTTCGTTGGCAGCTCTGCGAAAATGCAATGGCCTCTGACAAACTCTACGAGGGCATTCGCAACTTCAGCAAAGACATTGTGAAGCTCGAAAAGATCCTTGCACAATAAAGACTTTTCTTTGTAACATCCAAGCGATTTAAATTTTTGTTGGTGTTGCAATGTCCATTTCGGCAGTGTCAGCCTTAGCTTTTTACGAGCAACCTGAAACCCTCTATCAAGTGGGACGAGTTGCTGTGATCGTGATAGTTGCCTACATGATCTTTGGACAATTGTCCCAAGCATTGGTCACGTTTACGACCTACGTGATCTGTGGAGCCGGGGCCTACCATTGCACACCGCATATGCTCAATTTCTTAAAAGAGAGGTTCACATGGCCACTGCTGTAGTAACACCAGCTCCCGTGCTTCCCGTCACAATCGCTGACACCGTCCCAGTTGCATCCGCTTGGGATACGTGCGGCGGCCTCGGTTCCTGCCTTCTTGGCAGGGTCGAACTCAATCTGCGCAACATCGCCCTGCTCGCCAGCATCGTGGCCTCTGTTGCCGGAACTATTATGACCTACGGCGCCGGAAATCTTTATCTTGCAGCGCACTTCGCCGTCTGCGCCGTCGTCTCCGTTTACACATTTTTTGCGATGAAAGACTACGAGTTGATCGGCGAGCTCTCCTCCGCCCTCGACCGCGTCAAAAACCAGCACCAGACCCTAGAAAGACAAACACAAGCGATCACCACAACTGCTGCCGGTCTAGAAACAACGAATACGCATCTCGCTGAAAGAAATACCGAGTTCGAAGAGCGCGTTACCGATCTCGAGGAAACTAACACTCATCTCGAGCAAACTAACACGCAGATCCAAGGCCGTGTTAAGGAACTCACCGACCAAATCTTACACCTTGAGCACACTCGAGACAGCCTGCAGCAAACACGAGACCAGCTGCAAGCTTCTGTGGAGCTAATGGGTCGGAAATTAGATGTAATTATCAATGGAGAGGCAGTCTACGAAGAGAATCTGCAGAAAATCGCTCACAGCTCAGCCCAACAAACCGCAGTAACAAGAGAGCTAGAATCTGTACAAGCGAAACTCGAGCTTTCCAGACAGCAATTGGATGAGATCCTCGGGCAATTAAGAGCCGAGACCGGTAATATTAGGGAGCAAAATAG
The DNA here is from genome assembly GCA_009885755.1 of Parachlamydiales bacterium. Classification (GTDB taxonomy): domain Bacteria; phylum Chlamydiota; class Chlamydiia; order Chlamydiales; family Rhabdochlamydiaceae; genus VFKB01. The sequence goes on from VFKB01000013.1 coordinate 17,866, forward strand.
AATTCTCTCTAGCCATATCGCTAGCCAAACTCACCATGTTGCAGTACCTGTTTTAGGAACTCACTCTACTTCAGCTGCATCGTCTCCCAGGTCTCTTGTCTTGACAACTCCCCCGATGCTTAGCGGTGCGCTCATTCCCACCCCACCCGGCTTCAATGGTGCGACTAATCCAAATAGGGACGATGTCGCCGTTAATATACCAGGTAGCGGAACCAACCAGACACACGTTGACGAATAGTTATAGAACTCACAGTTTCTAAAATGCACAAAGGGCCCGCAGGAATACATGCGGGCCCTTTTTTTATTTCTGACACAGATCAACTATGCGCGCGCCGTACACAACTGTCTGTAAACATAGGTGGCGACCCGCTCGGCCAGATCGTAGAGCAGGCCTGCAATCGCTGCCATCACAATCCGCACAGCCCAAGCTGAATACCACTGGATCGTCGGCATCAGGGCGCCGATTCCAACGTAGCCAACCGATTGCTTCAGAACATCCATCGCCACCCGGTCGATTGCCGCCATAACGCCTAAGTCGTAGGCGACGCCAAGTCCGTAGTAGGCGCCGACGCCGATCGCAATGGCGCGGGGAGTCCACCTGAGAAAGAAATCTGCGGCATCCTTCGTCGTCCATTCGGTGTGTTGCTGAGTGTTTGTGGGGACCATAAAATCACCTTTTATCGCTTATGAATGCAATTTTACTAAGAAAAATACTCAAAACGGCCAGGAATGGCAAGTCAATTCTCTAACCAGGCAGCATTCCTATCTTGAAAATAAGCCTAAATTCTGTTAAAATCTTCATGATGATTATTAAAAATGGAGGGGATAATGAGCACTAGAAGCGCTATTGACAAACAAATTTGTGACTCTTTTTGTCAGGAATTTCAATTCAATAATTTTTTTACGAAAGACAACTACGTCAAAAAAGAGAACGCCCCCTTCTGCCTCCATTTTCTCATTGCCTTAGACCAGCCCCAAGCGGCCTATGAAAAGGCGATCTCGCCAACACGCTTAGAAGCTAAATGCACAGAGCGGGAGATCACTCCCCTCCATTTAGCGGTGCTTCGGAATGATCGCGATAAGATCGCTGCGCTACTGGACAAAAAAGCCGACCCTAACGCTCGAGATAAGTATGGCTACACTCCCCTCCACTACTCGGCCCTTATGACAGATTCTGTAGCGATCGCACTGCTCAAAAGAGCGGGGGCTGACACTTCGGCACGGACCTATTTAGGCATGAGCTGCGAGCAGCTCCGGGTCCACCGCGGGTTGGAGTCTGGCATTTGGTCTCAAGGGAAAATTTCTGTGAAAGAAAATGACATGTTAAGAGTCGTCGACTTATCGTCTGCAGAAGCGGTCCAGAATGATCTAGGAATTAATTGCTACACCGATGAGATCCTCTTTTCCAAAGAGTTAGAGGCCCGCAGCTCTATCCTTCTGCAGAGAGAACCGCAGCTTGCCTCTCCGGAATCACAGATTGTATTACTTCAGAAAAAGGCGGCACTGAAACAAAACCCTCCAGCGTTGTGCGTGGGCGAAGCCCCCCATCTGAAAGTCTTAGGAAATTCCTCCGTCGCCAAGGAGCTTTTAGCGGATCAAAATCTTAAAAGAGGCGAACCTGTCGGGGTCTTTGCAGGAAAACTGGCTGCCAAACCTCAACCGAAATTTTTTGAAGACCTGCTGCTGAGCAGCCGTTCAGCGGTAGATGATTCTTATTCTTATAGTTCAAGCTTAAGACTCAATGTGAACCCGCAAGAAACGGGCAATGCGATGCGCTTCATCAACGACGATTTTCCCAACTGCAATACGGGAGGAGACGATCTTGTTGTCATGACATTGGCCCCGATCGCTAAGGGTGAATCCTTAACGATGGACTATGGAATCGGCCATGCCTCTTTGAAATGGGGCAGATATCTCCTCGGGAAAAAGGATGCCTTAAGAAGCTACTTTTCTGCGGAGTCTCTGACAGCGCAGTGGAAAAAGATGGTGTGCCGTCCTCAAAAAGGGGAAGACACATTCCAAATCCTCGACAGGCGAGAGAAATGCCTATATCTCTATCAAACCCCTGCGGCAGCGATTTATGCCATCATGTCTAAAGCAGTGAAGGTTGAAGAGATGATCGCTTCCCTAAAAGTGCCTGAGCATAGAGCGATATTGGGCTTTTCTGTATCTGTGCAGCACTTCATATGGTTAGCAAAAACATTGATGATCCTGCAGCGCCTCGAGTCGAATTTAAAGAAAGGCGACAGGGAACTCTCCGAAGAGATCCGCGCCTTTGTGCTGGAAAAGCTCGACATGCTCGAAATGACCCAAATGGTCCAAATGCTGCACATCCTCGCGCAAGAGACCTCTCAAGCAGATTTCACGAAGACGCAGTGGGACACTCTCAAAGTGCGCTTGGAAAAGGAAATGCCTTCTTTTGCGTGGAACCAAGACAAACAGTTCATATTGCCGCGGTTCGTTCCGCAGTCGACCGCACAAAACAGCAGTAATACTGCCCTAATGGAAAACTTCAAAACATACCCTGAGCTGAAGCCGCTAATGCAAGGGATGGGGTTGATCGGTTAACACACAAATACAGGTAAACGATGAGCGCAATAGACACATCGACCACTGTTGATTTATACGAAGAGTACAAACTCGCAAGTTTTTTTGACCCGGCAGAATACAAGAAAAAAGAAAATGCCGGTTATGCTCTCCACTTTCTCATTGCGCTGAACCAACCTTATGCCGTTATTGAGAAAGGGATCAACCCGAGCAGATTGCAAAATAAATTTACGGACAGGGAGGTCACTCCCCTCCATTTGGCGGTGATCCGCAACAAACCCGATACGGTTGCGCTGCTGCTGGACAAAGGCGCTGATGCGAATGCTAGGGACAAACGGGGCTACTCGCCCCTCCACTACGCGGCGCTCCTCACTGATAGGGCGGCTTACGAGCTTCTTAAGAAAAAAGGAGCAGATCCCGAAGCAAAAACCTACTTGGGAATGACCTGCGATCAACTCAGGGTCCATCGCGGATTGGAGCCAGCCGTTTGGTCCCAAGGAAAAATCTCGGTTGAAACCGATGGAAACAGACAAACAGTGGATCTGAACTCTCCGGGAGAGGTCAAGAAACTCCTAGGGTTTGAAGCATATACTGACGAGATCCTTTTTTCTGAAGAGATCGAGGCGGGCACAAGTAGCCAAATGGCAATGGAAGCTGACCCTTATTTCGCAAAATTCCCCGGCCTTATGTCTAAGTTATTAGCAGCCTTGAAAAAAAATCCTGCTGCCCTTTGCATAAAAGAGGCCCCCCATCTCAAAGCTCTCTGCGATCCCCGCTTTGCCAAGGGGCTCTACGCAGACCAACCGTTTAAACCCGGAGATCCCGTTGGCTCCTATGCAGGTCACTTGGTCCCAAGAGGTCCTCCGTTGGGTTTTGAAGGTTTCTTAAAGGCGGGACCTGACGATCTTTTCTCATACAGCGATCAGTTAAACCTACATATTAACCCCAAAGAGGCGAGTAGTGCGATGCGCTTTATTAATGATGATTTTCCCAACTGCGCAACACTAGGAACCTCTCTGTTCACAGCGACGGCCCCTATCGCGCAGGGAGAGTCGCTCTCTTGGGATTATGGACCAGGGCAGATGGGACTGAAGTGGGGAAAATATCTGCTGGGGAAAAAAGAAGAGATGAAGGCCTATTTTCAAACGCGGCGTCTGCAATCGTTGTCAAACATCACACCCGATATCTCTCAGGAAAAACTCTTTCCAACCCTGGACAAACTGAATAAAGAGCTCTATCTTTTACAAACACCCGCAGCGGCGATATACCTGTGCTTAAGCGGCGTGATCAAACCCAGGGAAATGCTTAACGTACTATTAGATCCAAAAAATCAGAACCTGCTTTCTATGCGAGAATTCGATCAATACTTTGCTTGGGTGGCAACAACCCTCGTTATTTTAGACCAGTTGGACGATATGGCGCAGCGAAATCAGGAAGCTATGCAGCAAATCCGCACCTTCCTATTGGAGCAGCTTGATGTGTTGACCATGACCCAAATGGTCCAAACGCTACACCTGGTCGCGCAAGCGTGTGCAAAGCCCGATTTCTCGATAGAACGATGGAGTCATTTGAAGGAGAAGATCCGTAGGGAAATGCCCGCGTACCAATGGGAAGATGACGACAAGTTTATTTTAATCCAGAAAGATTCTAATACCTATGATCTCAGGCGCGCTTTTAAGGCCTACCCAAAACTGGACGCTGTGCTCCGCCAACTGGGAATAATTGGCTGATCATTCAACGCGGGAAAGGCCTTTATCGCGGCTTTTTTCGAACATAAAGTTGAAAAAGGCAATCGACAGCCCTAAGTAGATAAAGTTGAGCAGATAGCTTAAAAGAAGGGTTTTAAGCGAAAACTGCTGTTCGTTCAACACTTGGCGCATCCCTTCAAAGATATGTGTGGTCGGAAGCGCTTGCGCAATCACTTGCGCCCAGTGGGGCAGCGCGCTGAGCGGATAGTACACCGCGCTAAACGGCGCGAACACGTAAGGGATCATCCAGGCGAGCATTTGGACGCGCTGGCCGTAGTAGACGATGATGCCTGCGCTTAAGAACCCCATGAACCAGCCCGAGAGTGTGAGCGAAACGGCGTAAGGGAGAAAGGCCCAGCCGACAGAAAACACGTTCAGGGTGTAGAGAAGATAGACGAAGAGGGAGCCGAAGAGCATGCTGATGCAGATCTTGGCAATGCCGATGATGAAAAGCGCAGCGACCCATTCTCTCCGTTTCAGGGGCGTGGAGAAGAGGTTGACCAAGTTGCGGTTCCAAAACTCCTGGAGCAAATTGACGGTGATCTCATAGTTCGCACGCCAGACGATCTGCCAGAAGATAAGGCCCGTTAAGATGGCCAAGGCGAGATCGGACACTCCCCCTTCCTGCTTCTGGATCCAGACGCTGGTCATCCCCCAAAGAAAGATATCGATCGCAGGCCAATAAAAGAGATCGGCGAGATGGTCTAGCTTCGCAAAGTAGTAGAAATAGCGCAAAAATACGGCCCAAATTCTTCCCCAACTCATGATATTACCTCCGCGCGTCCGCTCTCGACCATCTTGAGGAAGTAATCCTCAAGGGTGGGTTGGATGATATTGATATTGGTATAGACAACTCCCGCATGAGCGAGTGCGGTCAAAAATGTCGCGATCTGCGTTTCGTCAAGGCTAAATTCGATGGTTCGGTGCTCCATCTTGTAGGCCAAGCTAAGCTTGTCGGCGATGGCAACCGTGCGCTTCATCCCGTCGCCGACGAGAAGCTGCATGCGGCAGGTGGAGACGCTGCGGGCGAGATTTTCGGGGATGTCGTTGGCGATGATCTTTCCATTCTGGAGGAATAAGACGCGGTCGCACACTTCAGCGACCTCAGACATGTTGTGCGAAGTGAACAGGATCGAAGTGCCGCGCTGCTCTTTTTGTTCGAGCACGAACTGACAAACTTCTTGGGCGACATCGGGATCGAGCGAGGCGGTCGGCTCATCGAGGAGAACGATCTCGGGGTTCACCATGAAGGCTTTGACGAGCATGAGGCGTGTGATCTGACCGGCGGAAAATTGGGCGATGGGGTGTTTTTTCTTGGCGAGGATGCCGAAACGCTCGAGCAGAACGTCCATCCGCGGGTGGATCTCTTTAATGGGGACACCGTAGAGCCGCGCGAAGACCTCTAAATTTTGTGCGGCGGTCAGCATCCAGGGCAAACTGACATAGGTGCTGGCGAAGACGACTTTTTTTAAAATATCGGAGCGGTGCTTGAAAAAATCCTTCCCAAAATAGACGATCGCGCCGGAGGTGGGCTTCAAGGTGGAAAGGAGCATCTGGATGGTGGTGGTTTTTCCCGCTCCGTTCGAGCCAAGCAGTCCCAAGATCTCCCCCGGATATAGATCGAAGGAAATGCTGTCGACGGCGACGAATTCTTTATGCTTGCCGGGATAGACTTTGCGTAAATCCCTGACGCTCAAAACAGGTTCCATAAATCATGCGGCTAAACGTTTGTAGCGGACGCTACGTTTGTTGGGGGGCCATAATGCTGCTCAAGGAAAGTGCGGATGCGGGCGATGGAGGCGATGCGATCTCGCAGGATCGCTTCGGGATTGTCGAACAGGCAGGGGAAAATACGCGCAAGGATGATACCGATTTTAAAGAAGAGGGTTTCACGGTAGGAATTTAGGTAGTTGGTCATCACGCCCACGAAGTTGTACAACTTATCTTTGTCGCGACTGTTGGAGACAGCGGCCATGCGATAATCTTGCAGGCGGTGGATCTCTCGGTAAATTTGATCGCCCAGGGTGAATTCTTGGAAGGTGGCGCTTGGAGTCGGTGTGAGAGTGGTAAAACTTTGGGCAATGACATGGAGAGATGTGTTCGCTGCCGACTTGTCGCGTGTATATTCGAGGCGCTCCGGTTGCCCGCCTTCTCGGATCAGTTTTAAATAGAGGGGTTGTCTGCTAGGCGCAGACATCGATTTATTAACCACAACGTGGAACAACGGATCAAGAATTCTATTGTAGATCGGCCTATCAGAGCTTATTGCATATTGACTCATCTAATCCTTCCCTGCTCAAAATCGTTCGAATTGTATATAAGGGATGAATAATTTGCTAGAGGATCTTGCTAAGGGCCAGAGATCTAGGAAAAAAGCTAGGGGGGAAAAAGAAAACTTGCCGCACTGCATTCAGTGCGGCAAGCGTAGGAACTAGTCGCTGAAGACGAAAGAAAGTTCTTCTTCGGCTTCGCGATCGACGTATTTTTTCACGCGATCGTGGTACTCGTGGAATCCTGTACCGCCAGGGATCATGTGTCCCATGATCAGGTTGGCTTTGAAGTCGAGGAGGTAGTCGGTCTTCCCTTCGCACGCCGCATCGGTGAGGACGCGTGTGGTTTCTTGGAAGGACGCTGCCGATACCCACGACTCGGTACCTAGGGACGCTTTGGTAATCCCGAGAAGAACAGGGGCCGCTTGGGCGGGTTTGCCGCCGTCTTCGATCACTTTTCTGTTCTGTCTGTGGAAGACCTTTTTATCCACATCTTCTCCAAAGAGGAATGTGGTGTCGCCCGGATCTGTCACGCGCACTTTCTGGAGCATTTGACGAACGATGATCTCAATGTGCTTGTCATTGATGTCAACCCCTTGTAGGCGATACACTTCTTGCACCTGGTTAACCAGGTATTTTTGCAATTCGCGCATCCCGCAAATCTCTAAGATCTCGTGCGGTACGACGAGGCCGTCGGTGAGCTGTTGTCCCTTCACGACATTGTCACCTCTTTGGATGATCATGTGTTTCGTGAGCGGTATGAGGTGCTCTTCTTCCATTCCAGACTCTTCGTCGCGGACCACGACGATACGCTTGTTCTTCTGCGTACCGCGGAAGTCAACCACCCCGTCGATTTTGGCAATTTCTGCCGCATCTTTGGGTTTGCGCGCTTCCATGAGTTCAGCAACACGAGGGAGACCCCCAGTGATGTCTTTCGTTTTAATCGCGCCGCGCGGCAATCTTGCGAGTACCATACCAGCCGCCACTAACTGTCCTTCTTGAACAGAAATGAAAGCGCCGGAAGGAATCGCATAGGTTCCCACGAGCTCGGAATATTCTTTGTCGGCGTAGATCGCGATCTGAGGATGGAGCTCTCCGCGGTGCTGCTTCACAATCAGCTCGGTCTGGCCGGTCTGTTTATTGATATCGCGCTGCGTAGAAATCCCTTCCACGAGGTCCTCGTACTTGACGTATCCCGGGCGCTCGCAAATGATTGGGATGTTGTGCTGCTCCCAAAGGGCGATCTTTGTTTTCTTTTTGACTTTCGATCCATCGGTCAGAAGGATGCGCGTTCCAAGTTCAACTGGGAACGTTTGCAGCGGCTCTAAGGATTTCGTGCTGAGGAGTTTTTTGCACTCTTCAAGCGTACGCCCTTCGTCGCGGACCACATGGAGCGAGCCGTTCTTGTTCAAAGCGAGCCATATGCCCTCTTCGTTCTTCACGGTGCGCAGATCCATATAGACCAGCACGCCTTCGTGCTCGGCGATCAATTCTGGAGAAACGGCAGCGGAAGCGATACCTCCCAAGTGGAAGGTTCTCATCGTGAGCTGCGTTCCTGGTTCTCCGATCGACTGAGCGGCAATAATACCGACAGCTTCCCCTAGGCCGACGAGTCTTCCGTTGGCAAGGTTTAGGCCGTAGCATTTCGTGCACACGCCGCGTCTTGTCTCGCAAGTGAGCGCAGAGCGGATGCGGACGGTGTCTATACCAGCGTCATCGATGGCTTCCGCTTGCGGCAGAGTCAGGATGTCGCCAGCTTTCGCGAGGAGTCGGGTGCTGTCGCCGGGCTGATAAATATCGTCGCAGACAGAGCGTCCGAAGATACGGTCTTTGATCGGCAGGAGTTCTTCTTGACCTTGTTTGATCGAGGAGACTTCGATACCGTTTAAGGTTCCGCAATCCATTTCGGTGACAATCACGTCTTGGGCAACGTCTACGAGGCGGCGTGTGAGGTATCCGGAGTCGGCCGTTTTCAAGGCGGTATCCGCAAGACCTTTACGCGCTCCGTGAGAAGAAATTGAATACTCCATGACGCTCAATCCTTCGCGGAAGTTTGAGGTAATTGGAGACTCAATAATTTCTCCCGAAGGTTTCGCCATCAATCCCCGGAGGGCTCCGAGCTGACGCACCTGAGATTTGTTACCGCGGGCTCCAGAATCCATCATGAGGAAGAGCGGGTTCAGAACGCCGTTCTGCGCTTCAGCGATGAGTTTGAAGAGCTCTTCAGATACGGTATCGGACACTTCTGTCCAGATACTAATGATCTTAGAGTGTCTCTCCCCATCGGTGATGATCCCGTCTTCGTACTGCTTCTTGACCACGGCAATCCGGGCGTAGGCAGCGTCGAGGACTTTGGCTTTGTTGCCGGGAATGCGGACGTCGCAAATACCCATCGAGAGGGCTGCTTTCGTCGCTTCTGCGAATCCGAGATTCTTTAAGTTGTCTAAGAATTTAACAGTCGCCTCAAGGCCCACTTTTTTGTAGGTCTCTAAAACGAGCTCGCTCATCTTCTTCTTGCGCAAGGCATAGTTTTGGAATCCGAGCTCTTTAGGAACGATCGTGTTGAAGACAACTCGGCCGGGCGTCGTTTCGATGATGCCGGTCTCGAGTTTGAGCTTGATCTTCTCATGGAGGCGTAAGCCTCTGCCGAGATCGTCGCGTCTTCCTTCACGGGTTCCTTCGTCCCCTTCAAATAGGTTGTAGCTATCTCCGGCGCTGAGCGCGAGGAGCACTTCTTCACTATTTTTGAACACTTTGGTCTTTTTACCGTGTTCTTCAGGGAAGTAGAGCGGATCGTACATCAAGAAGTAGAGTCCCAAGATCATATCCTGCGAAGGCACGGCTGCCGGCTTCCCTGAGGAAGGCAAGAAAATGTTGTCCGGGGCCATCATTAGAATTTTCGCTTCGAGCTGCGCTTCCACAGAAAGAGGAATGTGGACCGCCATCTGGTCACCGTCAAAGTCGGCGTTGAACGCGGTACAGACGAGTGGGTGGATGCGGATCGCTTTTCCTTCGATCAGGACCGGCTCGAACGCCTGAATACCCAAACGGTGCAGCGTAGGCGCACGGTTGAGGAGCACAGGGTGGCCTTTAATGATCTCGTCGAGCACATCCCATACGGCGGGATCTTGCTTTTGGATCATCTTTTTGGCTGAGCGGATCGTGTAAACGTAGTTGAGGTCTTTCAAACGCTTCACGATGAACGGCTCAAACAGTTCGAGCGCCATTTGTTTTGGCAATCCGCACTGGTTGAACTTGAGTTCTGGACCAACGATAATGACCGAACGGCCAGAATAGTCGACCCGTTTACCGAGAAGGTTCTGTCTAAAGCGACCTTGTTTACCTTTGAGCATCTCGGAGAGCGCTTTGAGCGGACGGTTGCCGGCACCCATCACTGGATGGCCATGGCGGCCGTTGTCAAAGAGCGCATCGACAGCTTCTTGGAGCATCCGCTTTTCATTGCGGACGATCACTTCAGGAGTTTTTAGTTTTAAAATCGACTTCAGACGGTTATTGCGGTTGATGACTCGGCGATAGAGATCGTTCAAGTCAGAGGTCGCAAATCTTCCGCCGTCCAAAGGAACGAGTGGGCGCAGATCAGGCGGGATGACAGGAACACAGGACATCACCATCCAATCGGGCTTGTTCGGAGAAAGCGTGAAGCTCTCGACGATTTTCAGCCTTTTGGCGAGTTTCATCCGCGCTTGCATCGACTTGGTCTTACGGAGCTTCTCTTTGAGGTCGAGAACGAGAACAGCGAGGTCCTCTTTTTCGAGGAGGTCACGGATCGCCTCGCCGCCCATGCGGGCTACGAATGCGTCGGATCCCCACTTCTCTTGAGATTCGCGATATTCGGTGTCAGAGAGGAGCTGCTTTCTTTCCAAAGTCGTGCGGCCCGGATCTAAAACGACATATTCTTCGTAATAGATGACGCGCTCGAGATCGGTGGCAGTCATGCCTAAAATATTTCCAATGCGGGAAGGCATTGTTTTAAAGAACCAAATGTGGACGACAGGGACCGCCAGGTCAATGTGGGCCATGCGCTCTCTGCGCACTTTGGAGAGGGTAACCTCTACGCCGCAACGATCGCACACAATACCTTTGTGTTTGATCTTCTTGTATTTTCCGCAAGCGCATTCCCAGTCCCTTGTAGGACCGAAAATCTTCTCGCAGAAAAGACCGCCCTTCTCGGGCTTAAATGTGCGGTAGTTGATCGTCTCCGGCTTCTTAATTTCCCCGCGCGACCACTCATTGCGAATGACATCGTCAGACGCAATCTTGATGGTCAACTTATCAAATTGGGAATCACGCAACTCTTCTGACATGAATGTCTCCCTATAACCCAACTTGTCCCCTACCTTGCTAGAGAGGTTGAGCGAGAAGGGTGAAATACAAGCTTTGCGACGATTCCCAGGTCTTAAGACCTGGGAGAGTTGCAAAACGAAGTAGTTTACACTTCACAGCCAACATATCTAGCAACCAATCTCTCGGTAGTAGTTCAAGCTCCAGTTTTTTAAATTTATTTAAAACGCCCTTTCATTTTCCAACTCGCTCCCTCCTCCGTGTGCTACGGCAGGCAATCTGCTTCGCTTTGCTCCTTTCCCAGGTCTAAAGACCTGGGATTCGTCGCAAATCTTGCACCTCGCCTCCCTCCCTACACGTATCAGGGAGGGTAGGAGGCAAGTTGGGTTAATACTGTTCTTGTGTAGCGCGCTCAGTGCGCACATCTAAACAAAGCCCTTGCATTTCCTTCACTAAAACGTTGAAGGACTCGGGTGTTCCGGCAACTAGGATATTATCGCCCTTGACGATCGACTCGTAAATTCGAGTACGTCCGGCAACGTCATCCGACTTAACGGTAAGCATCTCTTGGAGCAAGTGAGCGGCGCCATAAGCTTCGAGGGCCCACACTTCCATCTCTCCAAATCGCTGACCTCCCATTTGCGCTTTTCCTCCCAGCGGCTGCTGAGTGACAAGCGAATAAGGGCCGATAGATCGCGCGTGGATCTTGTCGGCGACAAGGTGGCTTAGCTTCAACATGTAAATATAGCCCACGACCACGCGGCTGTCGAACCGGGTTCCAGATCGACCGTCGTACAGGTGCATTTTTCCATCATCGGGGAGGCTGAGCTCGCGCATCATTTCCCAAATGCGGGATTCTGGGAATCCTTCGAAAACAGGGCTCTTCACATAGATCCCCGATTTTCTAGCCGCGTACCCTAAGTGGGTTTCAAGCAGCTGTCCCATGTTCATACGAGAAGGTACGCCCAACGGATTTAAGATGATCTCGATCGACTGTCCATCCGGTAAGTAAGGCATATCTGCCTCCGGAACAATCTTCGAAACGACCCCTTTGTTTCCGTGGCGGCCCGCCATTTTATCGCCGACCTGTAGTTTACGCTTGGAGGCGACATAGACCTTCACCTGGCGGATGACGCCCGGATCGAGTTCAATATCCCCTTTGCGTGTGAATTCCACCTCAGTTTTGTGGTGGGTCTGCAAGGTCTGCATTGCGGTATCAAATTCTCTTAGCAAGTTTCTGAGGTTGTGGTAGGTCTCGTGATCGGACATCAAGAGATCTTCCGCTTTCTCCGTCTCAAGAGTTTCCAGCATCTCTTGGCTCACGACATCACCTTCGCGGATGACGACGTCCCCTGTCTTGCGATGGAGGATAGAACCTGGAGCCGGTTCTCCGAGGAGGAGCGCGCCCAACTTCTCATGGAACTCGATCATGAGTTCCGCTTCTTTAGCTTTGAACTCCGAATGGATGTCTTTAATGCGGGAAGCCTCTTCGACGAGCTCATCATCCGTTTTGGAGAGACGGTCGCGTCTGCTGAAGACTTTCACGTCCATGACAACGCCTTCAGTTCCAGGAGGAACTGTGAGCGAAGCATCTTTGACGTCCGCAGCTTTTTCACCGAAGATCGCTCTAAGGAGTCGTTCTTCAGGAGCCAGCTCTGTTTCAGATTTTGGAGTGATCTTTCCAACGAGAATATCGCCCGGCTTCACTTCGGCGCCGATGCGGATAATGCCGTCTTCACCGAGGTTCGCAAGCATCTCTTCCGAGACGTTCGGGATATCGCGGGTGATCTCCTCTTTGCCCAACTTCGTATCGCGGGCTGTCAGCTCAAACTCTTCGAGGTAGATCGAGGTGTAATAGTCCTCTCGAAGGAGTTTTTCTGAGATCAGGATCGCATCCTCGTAGTTGTAACCGCACCAAGGCATGAAGGCCACGAGGGCGTTCTTTCCAAGGGCGATCTCCCCTTTGTCAGTAGATGATCCGTCCGCAATGATATCCCCTGCTTTGACAACGTCGCCGACGTTGCAGAGCGGAGTTTGGTTGATGCATGTTCCGCCGTTGGAGCGGAGGAACTTTTTCAATGTATAGGTTCTCTTGTTGAGCGGGTTGGATTTTGCCGCTACGACAATCTTAAATCCATCCACGTAGTCAACAGTACCGCTTTCTTCTACAATGATCACAGCGCCGGAGTCGCGTGCAGCACGGGCCTCAAGGCCTGTACCTACGATCGGGCTGTCTGTTTTGAGAAGAGGAACGGCTTGACGTTGCATGTTCGAGCCCATGAGCGCGCGGTTGGCGTCATCGTGCTCCAAGAAGGGAATCAAACCAGTCACAATCGAGACGAGCTGCTTTGAGGAGACGTCCATGTGGGTGACTTTATTGCTTTCCATCTTGAGCGATTCGCCGCGGTATCTCACCCAGCAAATTGGCTCAGCAAACATCTCAAATTCGTCGAGGACCGCAGAAGCCTGCGCAATGACGCAGTTTTCTTCTTGGTCGGCAGTCATATATTCGATCTCTTCAGTCACAACGCCGTCGCGGACAATGCGGTACGGGGTCTCGATGAATCCAAACTCGTTAATTTTCGCAAAACAAGCGAGAGAAGTGATCAAACCGATGTTCGGACCCTCTGGAGTCTCGATCGGACAGATCCTTCCGTAATGGCTCGAGTGAACGTCGCGCACTTCGAATCCGGCTCTTTCTCTGTTCAAGCCGCCTGGCCCGAGGGACGAAAGACGACGTTTGTGCGTCAATTCGGCAACTGGGTTGGTCTGGTCCATAAACTGAGAGAGCTGAGATCTTCCGAAGAAGTCCTTTAAGACGCCGGCAAGTCCCTTTGCAGAGACAACTTTGCCAGGAGTCAGCGTATCGGAGGCAAAATCAAAGAGGTTCATACGCTCTTTAATGATCTTTTCCATACGGGCAAGACCGATGCGGCACTGGTTCTGAATGAGTTCGCCCACAGAGCGAACGCGACGGTTACCCAAGTGGTCGATATCGTCAACAACCGCTTCCTCATCCCCTTTCTTGAGGCGGATCAGGTACTTAAGCGCATTGATCACGTCTTCTTTTTTCAAGGTGACGTTCACGAGCTCTTCGTCAGTTGTCTCAAGGCCGAGTTTGCGGTTAAGTTTATAGCGGCCCACGCGACCCAAGTTGTAACGCTTCGGATCGAAGAAAAGGCGCATGATGGCCGATCTAGCGTTGGAGAGCGTTGCAGGTTCGCCGGGACGGATCTTGCGATAGAAATCTTTAAGAGCGGATTCGTAAGAATCGGTCGTATCTTTCGCAAGCATCTTGATGACTGGGCTCGTCTCATCGGCATCTTCAGCGATACGGACAACGGCGACACCGGCATCAAGCATACGTTTTAACATGGCAGTCGTCAGTTTTTCAGACGCTTTTCCGAAGACAACGCCAGTCTCTTGGTCGACGACGTCTTCAGCAAGGATCTTACCTACGAGCTTCGCAAAGTCTTTATCGGATTTGAACTTGACTTTGACGGTGCTGAAAAACTCTTCGATGATATCAGCATCGGTCGAATAGCCGAGGGTACGGATGAAAGAGGTCGCCAAGATCTTACGGCGCCGTTTCTTTCTGTCGATGTAAATGTAAATAAGGTCATTGGAATCAAAGGCGCCTTCAAGCCAGCTTCCGCGGTAAGGAATGATGCGGAAAGAGTAGAGGAGGGTTCCTTTAGAATGTCGCTCTTGCTCAAAAGAAATTCCAGGTGAGCGATGGAGCTGGGAGACGATGACGCGCTCGGCACCGTTGATGATAAATGTTCCCTTGTCGGTCATGATGGGGATGGTGCCCATGTAGACTTCTTCTTCCTTGATCCCTGTCTCATCCGTCAGACGGAATTTTACTTTTAACGTGACGTTATAGGTAATTCCGCGACGAATACACTCTTCAGGACTATACTTGGGAACTCCCAAGTTGTAGGAAATGTACTCAAGAACTGTTTTCTCATCATAGGATTTGATCGGGAAAATCTCTGTAAACACTTCTTGCAGACCCATATTCTCCCTCTCATGTGGGGATTTATACGACTGCAGAAATTGATGATAAGATTTAATTTGAATTTCAATGAGGTTCGGTAGATCAATGATCTCTTCTTTCTCACGAAATGTCACCCGATGTGGGGGCCGCTTTAGCATCGTATTGGCTCCTAATATTAGCTTTGATTCAGCAAAATCAAAGAGCAGAAGCCTCCAAATCGGGCTTCTGCTCAAGGTCTATCTCCTAAGGATTTCTCTTTTAGAGACCTTTCAGAGTTACTTTTCCACCGGCTGCAGTGACTTTCTTAGAAATCTCTTCTGCTTCGGCTTTAGGTGATGTCTCTTTCAATACTTTTGGAGCTCCATCCACTAAATCTTTTGCTTCTTTAAGTCCGAGTCCTGTGATCTCGCGGACGATTTTGATGACTCCAATTTTCTTGTCAGCAGGAGATGCTTCTAGAGTGATTTGGAAATCTGTAGATTCAGCTTCTGCAGCTGCTGCTCCGCCACCGGCTGCAGGTGCGGCCATCATCATTGGCGCGGCTGCTGCGGCTTTTACACCCCATTTGTCTTCAAGCATGGTCTTCAGTTTGGACATGTCCATGACTGTCAGTTTGCTTAGGGTCTCTACTAAATCTTCAATATGTTGAGTGCTCACGATATTACCTCTTTAAAAATAGTTTATTGGTTAAGAACTGCTTTGGCTTTTATTCTCGATGCCGTGCATTAAGCTTGTTAGTAGTGCATCCATCACGCTGAGCACCTGAGCCATTGGGGCCTCAAGCAAGCTGAGGAACTGCGCACGCATTTCATCTTTGCTTGGAAGTTTAGAAAGCATTTCCACATCTTTTGCGGAAAAGAGCTTTCCCTCAAACTGTCCCGCAAGAACGGTCAATACATCATCGTTTTCTTTGCTATACTTATACAGAGCCTTAGTGACTTGCACTGGATCTGTCATCGCAAATACGACGCCGATATGACCTTCTAGGGATGCGGGATCAATCGTGATTCCGGCAGCTTGAGCCGCTTTCACAAAGATCCTCTTGCGTACAACCTCAAAATCTCCGCCTGATTTACCAATACGGACTCTAAAGTCGGCCGCCATGTTTGGATTCACGCGCTCATACTTCGTGAGTACGAATGCCTTGGATCCATCAATCTTATCTTTGATCTCATCGAGTAAGAATTGTTTTTCTTTTCTCATCCTTATTCAGCTCCTTGGAGGTCAGCGACAGAATGGAGATCGACTTTAAGTCCAGGTCCCATGGTCGATGAAATCACTAAAGATTGTAAAAATTGCCCTTTTGCTGTTGCAGGCTTGGATCTAGAAACAACGCCCAAGAGGGTTGTGATGTTCTCAACGAGTTTAGAAGTCTCAAAGGAAAGCTTGCCCACCAAATTATTGATGACACCCCCTTTATCGGTCTTAAACTCTACTTTACCCGCTTTCACTTCTCGAACGGCAGTCGCAACGTCAGCAGCTACAGTGCCTGCTTTCGGGGTCGGCATCAGGCCTCTAGGACCTAGCACCTTTCCGAGCTTACCCACTTCCCGCATCATATCTGGTGTAGATATGACCGCATCGAAGTCGGTCCAGCCGTTTTTGACTCTTTCTAGTAATTCTTCTGTTCCTGCAAATTCAGCTCCGGCATCGAGTGCTTCTTGGAGTTTTTCCCCTCTAGCAAACACGATAACTGTCATCTGTTTTCCTGTGCCATTCGGTAGGGCAACAGTTCCACGGACTTGCTGATCTGACTTACGGATATCGACGCCAGTTTTTAGCGATACTTCCACAGATTGATCAAATTTCAATTGTGGACATTTCTTTAAAATTTCGATCGCTTCGGCCAACTTGTAGGTCTTCTCTACATCGACAAGCTTAGCAATCTCCCGAACTCTCTTACTTTTACGCATCAACCCTCTATAATATCTACGCCCATTGAACGGGCTGTTCCCATGACGACAAGCATGGCCGCTTCTTCGGACCCTACTCGCAT
Organism: Parachlamydiales bacterium; assembly: GCA_009885755.1. GTDB lineage: Bacteria > Chlamydiota > Chlamydiia > Chlamydiales > Rhabdochlamydiaceae > VFKB01. The sequence continues at coordinate 34,729 of VFKB01000013.1, forward strand.
GTCTTCATATTTCTGCTTTACGATCTTTTTCACCTGGGTCTTTGTCATCTTTCCCACTTTATCGCGGTTAGGGACTTTGGATCCAGATTCGAGACCGAGTTCCTTCAAAATCATTCTCGACACAGGAGGTTGTCTTGTGACGAATGTGAACGATTTATCAGAAAATACGCTGATAAGCACGGGAAGTACATCCCCTGCTTTATCTTGTGTCTTTGCATTAAACTCTTTGCAAAACCCCATGATATTAATACCGGCAGCTCCCAAGGCAGGGCCAATAGGAGGCGCAGGATTTGCTTTACCAGCAGGGATTTGGAGTTTAATGACTTTAACTAGTTTCTTTGCCATATTTGTTATCCTACTTCTGTTTCAGCTGGCACTTGCTCGACTTGCCAGAACTCTAAATCATCAACACGGGTTTCTCGACCGAAGATGGAGACCATGACGCTAATTCTTCCTTTTTCATGGAAGACTTCGATCACGCTGCCAATAAAGTTAACAAACACACCATCGGTGATTTTAACTTTGTCGCCGATCGTGATGTTGTGTTTTTGGACAACTCCCTTCTTCTTCTCTTCAATATCTGTCAAAATTTCTTCTACTTCTTGATCGAGCAGCGGAGTCGGTTTCGCGCCGCCTAGAAAGTCGATCACACCATTGGTGTTCTTTATGTACATCCAGGAGTCATCGGTGAGGTTCATTTTCACCAAGATGTATCCAGGCCACATCCTCTTTTCGCTGACCTTCTGCTCCCCGCGCTTCACTTCAGCGACGTTTTCTGTAGGAACAAGAACATCGACGACGAGTTCGGCCATCCCTTTGGACTCACGATGCTCCTCGAGGGCCTTTTTCACCTTTTTTTCTTGGCTCGACAAAACCTGTACAACGTACCATTTATGCATAGCTTCAACCACCTAGGAGATGGGCTAGTAGCCCAACTAAGTTCAAAAATCCTTTGATCATCAGATCTACGAGGTAGATCCCCAATCCCAAAAAGAACGTGGCTCCCACGACCATCTTGGTGCTTTGGATCAGCTCGGCCTTTGTCGTCCAAGAAACTTTCCTAAGTTCCTGCTTCAGTTCTCGAAGAAAGTGCCGTTTAACCGTTTTCTCTTCTACGACTGTTGTCATTGGCTTCACTTCCGCGTCCATCATGATGAAACCCTCATTTTACTAGCCCACTAGTTAAATACGTGGCAACTAGCTTGCTGTGGCTTTGCCAAATTGATCCTTTCTCGTTGGCCATAGTTCCACTATGACCGCCTCGTTCGGACCGCTTTCGCTTCAATTTAGCTTTGCCTCGCTAGCGCTCTTTGCCACATATTTGCCTAGCGGGCTAGTTAGCTTGCCGCCCCTCGGGGCTTTCAGCTTTTATCATCGAGTGCGGAGGGATTCGAACCCCCGACCGGCGACTTTGGAGATCGCTGCTCTACCAGCTGAGCTACACACCCACAAACTAGGGGTATTTTACAACACCCCTAATTCTTCGCTCAATTTGGTGTGCGCTAACCTTTACTGAAGAATCTTCGTAACGGTTCCGGCACCAATGGTTCGTCCGCCTTCGCGGATCGCAAATCTCATTCCCTCTTCCATCGCAATTGGGTGGATGAGTTCGCCTGTGAGCTCAACGTTATCCCCTGGCATCACCATCTCTACTCCCTCTGGAAGTGTGACAGTTCCTGTCACGTCGGTGGTGCGGAAATAAAATTGTGGGCGATAGCCGCTAAAGAAAGGCTTGTGACGTCCGCCTTCTTCTTTAGTCAGAACGTAGATCGCTCCTTTGAATTTCGTGTGCGGTTTGCAAGTTCCAGGCGCTGCAAGAACCATTCCACGCTCGATGTCGTGCTTCTCAAGACCACGGAGCAGGACACCGACGTTTTCGCCAGCTCTTGCTTCGTCGAGAAGTTTGTTGAACATCTCAAGACCGGTTGCCACTGTTTCGCGGGTCTCTTTGATCCCGACGAGTTGCAACTTATCGTTAACTTTTACAATCCCTTTCTCTACGCGGCCTGTCGCTACAGTTCCACGGCCAGAGATGGAAAATACGTCTTCGATAGGCATCAAGAACGGCTTATCGACCTCACGCGCTGGAGTCGGGATTTTTTCATCGACGACTTTCATCAGTTCTTTAATGCTTTCGACGTACTTAGGATCGCCTTCGAGGGCTTTCAGAGCGGATCCACGGATGATCGGTACATCTTTGTAACCTTTCGCTTCGAGGAGTTCTGTCAGTTCCATCTCGACGAGCTCGACGAGTTCTTCGTCGCCAGGGCCGATCATGTCCATCTTGTTCAAGAAAACAACAATCGCAGGAACGCCGACTTGGTGAGCCAAGAGGATGTGTTCTTTCGTTTGAGGCATCGCACCGTCGGTCGCAGCAACCACGAGGATCGCTCCGTCCATCTGAGCGGCACCGGTGATCATGTTCTTCACATAGTCAGCGTGGCCTGGGCAGTCGACGTGTGCATAGTGTCTGCTTGGTGTTTCATACTCGACGTGTGTTGAGTTAATCGTAATTCCACGCGCTTTCTCTTCTGGCGTGTTGTCGATAGAAGCGTAATCACGGAATTTTCCTCCGCCTTCTGTCGATAGAACTTTTGTAATCGCAGCAGTTAGAGATGTCTTACCGTGGTCCACGTGTCCGATCGTCCCAATATTGACGTGCGGCTTTTTCCTTTGAAAGGTTTCTTTTGCCATTAAACTGTCCTCCGCTTTGGCTCCAATAATTATTTAACTTTCATGCCCAGAATAGGAATCGAACCTACGACCTTTTACTTACCATGCAAGTGCTCTACCACTGAGCTATCTGGGCGTCCTAAATCTACTACCCGCTTTAGCCTAATTAACCGATCCTAAATGGACCGCCCTAACCAGCTAAAACAAGTACGACAAAGCCCTGCCCGAAAACGTTTCAGTTTACTCGTGCAAGGCAAATAAATCAATCTTTTTTCCACTCTTCCTACCGTTGCCGGTAGGTAATTCTCGCCTTAGTCAGGTCGTAAGGAGACATTTCTACAGTCACAACATCCCCTACTAAAACGCGGATGTTTCGCATCCTCATTTTTCCGCAGAGGTGGGCTAACACTTCCATTCCATTGTCCAGAACGACTCGAAATGTCATGTTTGGTAAAAGTTCTACTACTTTTCCATCGATCTTTATGGTGTCTTCTTTGGGCATAACCAGGCAATTTTTTAAATTCACGTGAAAATACCAGCCATTAAACTAGATTTTAGCCATTATCGTCAACATGCATTTGCTTGACCTATGAAAATAGACCCACTATACTTGGAAGAACCTATGAATTCTTACGCCTCCTGCCTCGAAAAGCAGCAAAAACTCTCCGCTTTGTTCGCATCCTATGCAACACCTGACGCCCGGTATCAAAAAATTATTGAGCTCGGCAGGACCTTGCCCCCTTACCCTCCCCATCTGATGACCCCCGACCACATCGTCAGCGGCTGTCAAAGTATTGTTTACCTAGCCTCTACCTTAGAAAACGGCCGCATCCAGTTTCAGATCCATTCCGAAGCGCTCATCTCCGCCGGCCTGGCCGCCCTCCTTCTCGCCATATATAATGATGAGACCCCAGAGGCGGTCCTCAAATGCCCTCCCGCTTTCCTCGACCAACTGGGCATCCACGCCAGCTTGACCCCCGGCAGGTCCAACGGCCTCTCCAGTATGTATCTCCGGATGAAGCAGGAAGCCCTCAAATATCTTCTACGCACTTCCTAAAAAGGATCATATAAACGCAAAAGCAGCACACCTACGACCCCAATCGGCAGCAATGGGCTGTCACCCCAAAGTTCACCATGACCCAGGTCAATCAAAACACAATCGGAGGGCTGAGCCACTTACTAATCCCGATACTACGCAGCAGATTGTGATAAATAACGCCCCCTTTTCAAAGTTTCTAGGGATCCGACTCTGGTGCCCCTAGGAACTTTTCATTTTTTTTGGTTTTACCTTTGCCTAAATCCCCCACTCTTTTAAAATCTCCACTTCAAAAAAGGAGTTTACCAATGGCAACGGCTACTGCACCCGCACTCAACATCTACTTTACTCGAGACCCGGCGCAGGTAGCGCAGGAGAAATATTCTAGCCAAACATGGGATGAGCGCTATGCTTACATCACTATGGTGGCCTTTAGCGCGCTAGCGATCGTGGCAAATATTTTCTTGGCTCCCAGCGCGCTCCCCCTCACCCTGCTCGCCTTCAATATGGGCGTCTTATCCGCTGCCAGCAACTTAGTGCTCCCTTTTGTCTTAGGATGGTTTGAGAGGGCCAATGAGTTCAAAACCCAAGGCGACAAAGAGACAGCGATCGCCGCTAAGCTCCAAGAGCTCCGCGCTATGCAACCTGACGCTATCATACAAGAGTTCAACAATCGCGGGATCACAACCTATAACCTTCCTTCCAGTAACTTGCAGCAAGCGCCCGAGCTCGCAGTCCTCGCGCGGGTTATCTATCGCGAAAAGCAAGCTCAAGATCTTTCCGAAGCGGCAACACGCTTAAAAACCGAAAATAAATTTAGAGAAGCTCTACAGGCTGATGAGTCTGCTGCAAAAGCAAGAGTGAAAGCCGCTTTTTTCGCTTCCTTGATCATAAAGCCCACCCGCGCAGGAAAATTCAAAGAGCATTTCGCATGGGTTAACTACACAATAGAGGAGCGGGTCTTTAGAAATCTCTACTCTAATCCAGAAGGCAAACGTCTCGTACAAACACGCGGACCCTCCCCTGAATTTATCACTATGGATGAGATTCGGGATAAACCTATTGGAAGACTTGGCAACGAAATCCACCGGATGCTGACTTCACCCGCTAGCCAAGTAGTGTAATATACCCTTATGCTGGCGGTAGATTCATTTGTTTTAAATCTACCGCTCTTTTAAAATTGCGCCGTTCAAAATAGGAGTTAATTATGACATCAGTCGCTGCATCGACACCCAATGTTTACTTTACCCGAGATCCCGCGCAGGTCGCGCAGGAAAAATATTCAAAACAGACGTGGAACGAGCGCTATGCGTACATCAGCATGATCGCATTCACCGCCCTCGCCGTTATTGCAAATATTTTCTTGTCGCCGACAGTGCTTCCCATGACCTTGCTCATGTTCGATATGGCTGTCCTGTCAACCGCCTCTAGCTTGGTGCTCCCTTTTGTAATGGATTTGTTTGCCGAAGCCAAGAAATACAAGACCCAAGGAGATAAAGAGATAGCCATTGCCGCCAAGCTGCAAGAGCTGCGCGCCATGCAACCTGATGCTTTGGAACAAGAATTCGACAGCCGAGACATCGACACTAGAAGCCTTCCCTCGACAGGACTCCAGCAAGCTCCTGAGCTCGCCCTCCTCGCCCGGATCATGTGCCGCGAAAAGCAAGAAAAAGATTTGCATGATGCTGCAGAACGATTAAAAACTGAAGGCAAATTTCGAGCAGCGATGGAATCCGACCTTTCTGCATTCAAAGCAAAAGCAAAAGCAGGCTTTTTTGCTGCATTGATCCAAGATCGAAGTCTCCAGGGTAAGTTTAAAGATTCGTTCGCTTGGGTGGATATGCCTTTAGAAGAGCGAGCGATCGCGATAGCTTGTGATAGCACTACTGCAGACAATATTGCACAAACGCGAGGACCCTCCCCGAAATTTTTGCAAATTGGAGGTGTTAATAGTAAAAATTCCGGAATAATCGCAGATAAGCTACAAGAATTGTTGGCGCCGGAAGTGACTGTACAGTAAGCCTTGTTGAAGGACTTTCATCAACGAGCAGCCCGCTTCCGTGGGCTGCTCTTTTTTTTAGTGATTCAGACACTGAATAAGCGCTGAGGCGGCGACGACGCGGAGCACTTGGAACGGTTCCTTGAGAATGTTCATCAAAAAAGGGATCGATTCGGGGGCTCCGATGTGAGCAAGCGCCTCTAAGATCTGCACCTTCATCTCCCGATCCACATTGGGATAGGCTTCTTGAAGCACCTTCACCGCTTCGGGGTCACTGCCGAGCAGCGCCAAAATAAACGCCGCCTGCACCCGAATTTTTTGCTCGGGATCGTTCAGCAGCTCGCGCACCATGGAAAGGGCCTCTTCATCCCCCTCTTCAATCAGCGCCACAACCGCAGATCCGGTGACGCCCCAGTTTTGGCTCTGGAGAAATCCTTTGATCGCCTCTTGGGATTTCGGATAGCGCATGACGCTCAGCATTGATAGCAGATCGAGCCGCACCATCTGATCGACAACCAGTGGATAGTTGGGAACTTGCTCGATGTGTTTCACGCGGCTCGGCGCAAGGGAGCGGAAAAGCGGATTGGCGTGCTGGTCCCACATCAACATCTCTTTCTGCCCCTGAAAAACTTCATAGAGCACCCGCGAGGCCTCTTTGACATGCTGACGCTGTTTCATCAGCGAGATCGAGAGATTGGCGCGCACAAATGGATCGGTGCTTTTTCTTATCCCCTTCCACGCGAGATTTACTCCGCGCGTCCCTGAGGCTGCGACAGCTGCCGAGGAGATGCGCCGCAGATCGGGATTGGAATCGAACATCCATTTTTCCAGAGTCTCCTCCCCTTTGGGATCATCCCGAATGAGGGCCAGCCATCCCGCGGTGATCGCCACGTAGGGATCAGAATCCTCGAGCTGCTCCAAACAGGGCCCTTTGCCCATCAGCCCAAAAGCGTTGAGCGCCGAGATGCGCACATGACTGGAGGTGTCTTTTAGCAGCGGTTCAATCAGCGGAAGATGCTCTTCGAGCTCCAAATGAGAGACGATTTCACAGGCGAGCTCCCGCAATCCAGCGCGATTGCTCCGAATGAGCTGCTGGAGCTCCTGCACTTCCACAGCTTCGTAAAGACTGATGAGCGAAATCATCGCCGCCGCTTTTTCTTCAACGAGCGTTTTAGGATTACCAATGATCTCGATCAGCTGCGGGCGGGTCCGTAGCATGCGCAGTTGCCCAACGGCTTTGATCACTTCGAGTTTGACGTTCCATACCTTTTCTTCTTTGAGAAGCCGCGCAAGCTCTTCTTGCAGCGGCGTATCGCCAAAATTTGCGGCCATGTGGATCGCGAGCGAGCGGAGAAGCGCGTTGGAGGAGCGCATCTCTTCGATGAGGAGCGGCACGGCGCGCGCATCGCGGGTGAATGAGGCGCCGAGAAGTGCGTTAATACGGATTACAAGCTGCGAAGAACGCTCTCCTTTACGCAAGACACCCCAAGAGAGCACCTCGAGCAAATGGCGGCTATTTTGGCCCTTGGTGAGCTGCTTCCACTCGTCGAGCGCCTGCAGCTCCTCTCCTTGCTCCGAAAGCGCGCGGATGAGCGCGTAGCGTAGCGCCTGGCACTCGGGATAGATCGCCACTCCGTTACGCGCGCACAAAACCGCAGAAGCAGAATCGTGTATCAGCAAGTGGGAGTAGACGTTTTTGATGATCTTTTGTTCGGCGGCGCTCTTTTCGAGCCAGTTGATCGGCTCCCGCTCGGCCACCTCGGGACAGCAGACTGCGGCGCAAAGCAGCGACGGAACGGTGAACCAAACGAGGAAGTATTTCATACAAGATGCGCTAGAGGTCGTCCGCCAATCAGATGAAAATGAAGATGAAAGACAGTCTGACCGGCTTCACTGCCACTATTAGTCAATAATCGATAACCGTCTGTAATGTCAAATTCAATCGCCAGCTTCTGAGCGACCGCGACGATTTCTCCTAGAAGAGAATAATCTTCCGACTGAAGATCTTGAAGGCTCGCGATCTCTTTTTTCGGCATGATCAAAATGTGAACCGGGGCCACTGGATAGAGATCTTTGATCGCGAGGATGCGCTCATTTTCAAAGACTTTTTGACAGGGAAGCTGCCCTGCGATGATCTTCGCAAAAACTGTAGTCATTAGACCTCTTTCGTAACCTCGTTTACTTGCAAAACCGTTCTTTTCCCGCAGATTTTTATCGCTCTCTCTCGCTGGTTCTTCAGAGTCGCCTCGCTCGTTTGATACGAAACTGCAAGCAGTTCCTAAAAATCGGCGGAAAAATCTCCGATTTCTGCAAGCAAAGCAGGTTACGAAAGAGGTCTTCCACCCTGCAGAACGTAATCCAACGCTTTCAGCGCATCTTCTTTGGTCTCCCAGACCGAAATAAATTTCCCTTTATGGCAAAAGATCGCGCCGGGAATTTTTGTCGCCTTTTTTAGCTCTTGATCTTGCAGCCCCGCCCACCGTTCTGGAAGCGCCATCCGCATGTTCATCCGATCTTCGTTGTTGGGCGGAATAGAGCGCAATTTCCAGTGTCCGCCGGAGGGCATCACGACAAATAGCGCCGGATGCTGCTCGCCGCCGAGATCAAAAAAGTTATCGATCCACGGCATCGGCTCTTCAAACACCATGAACTTCTTATTTCCGGCCATCGCGTCGGCCACTTTTTGGCGGCACTGGCGGATGTAGTTGAACCGCTCACGCAGGCGCACCAAGTGCCCATGCACAAAATCTAACGCTTGGAAAAACGCCTCGTTCTGCACGTCAGCAGGCGCGTCGTAGACCACAGGGACAAAATTGGAGACGATCTGAGAAAAACTGGAATGGCCTATCTCATAGACTACACGTCCGTTGTCATGCGCATCGACGCCGAGGATTAGCGACCGATTAAAAAAATGATACGTCGGCTCGTCGATGATCTTCTGATCTTTCAAATAGAGCCAAATCATGCCCGCGCTGCTCATCTCGCCCTGATAGTCGGCTTGATGGTGGTCGAACCGTTTGATCTTTGGATCGTAAATGCCGCCGACATCGCAGACATACTCGCACTCCTCGAGTGCTTTCGGCTCCCGGGTGCGGAGGATTTTTCCCCGATCGATCAGTCCGACCAGGAGCAAAATCGCGCAAGCGGTCACCTCATCCGAATGAAAACTTCCATCATGTGTGCCAAAACTGCGATTTATCATAAGGGACGAATTCTACTGCAACCGCCGCATTTTTCCATAGAATTTTATTGTTCCCCCCATTACGGTGACGACTATGGAGAGCTACCTATTTTCCGATCATTTCGACCTAGTGACGCCCGACGGAGCGATTACACAACTCAAAAGGCTAGATCCCCGCACCCTCGAAGTTCAGGTCGCCATCAAGAACATTTCCCCTGCGTTTGTGGGCTTTCAACTCGACAAAGAAAAAATCCTCTTTAACCTCAAAAGCACTTTAGCGCAACTCGGCATCAACGGCCCCCTTCAAGAAGTAGAGCTCGACCGCAAATCCCACACCGCCCAGGTCAAAATCCACCTTGTCGCCATAGGTTCGCTCGCCGCCCAAATGTTAGATCTTCTCCAAGTGGGCGCCTATATCGGCAAACTTTTTGCCGCCGACGACCGGCGCCGCGTGCGCGATCCTGAATACCTCTCCCGCATGTTCGGCAGGTCCGACTACCACGGCAGACCGCTCCTATCGCTTGGCGGCATGCAGGGCAGCAAAGAGCTCATCCTCGAAAAAGTGGACGGTAGAACCGTCGCCTATCTCGCTGTTCTCGATGGCTCTCTCTCCTACGAACCCTCCATTCAGGGTGTCCTTCCCACTCTCGAGAAAGCGCTCCACCACTCCGAGCTCCACTTGCGCGACCTCCTCAAGCTCAATCAAAAATGGACCCCCGACGCCCCCCGCCATATCCGCGAAGGAGAGTTGCTCCTCGTCCGCACGCTGCCGCTTCACATCCGCACCGTCTTCGGCAGGGTCGTCGATTCCCTCCTCCCCAAAGGCTACCAACACACCACCGCCTCCATCCTGCAGCCAGACACCACCGCCTCAGGCGATATTTATGAACTCTTCGGCTCTTCCGATACAGAGCTCGCCGACATTCCTCTTGAATTTTACACGCTCGAGCCCCACCGAGAGCACGTCTTTTTTGCCGATCGAGACCAGCTCAAAATTTGCTTAGAAGATGTGAACTCGCTCTTCAAAGCGTTTGAAACCGCGCCCGCTCCGCTCCATTTCCGCACCGCTATTTTCGTCGTGAAGGGTGAGCAGCTCCTCCAGCTCACACCGAACGATTGGATCGCGAGAGAGCCGCGTCACAACGATTTTCCGGGGCTGATCCACCCCGACCGGCAAGCCCTTATGGCCGAGCGCTACATCAAAGAGCAACCCGACTATCCCTTTTTAAAAGCGATCCAAGACGGCCTAATCACCAGCGAAGGGATCCTCCTCACCCGCTATTTCCCCTCCCCGCTCATGAAGCGGATGCTGCTGAGCGATCAGGTGCTCCGCTGCCTTAAAGGGATCTACTTCCAATTCCCCTCTCTCTCCCACGGCGATTTTTTCTCCCATGAAGACCGCTCCTTCCTTCTCGATCTCGCCAAGTTCGGCATCCCCGTTTTCTGGGTCGACAAGACCACCAATAAAATCCTCCAATACGTTCCAAAGCCCGATAAAGATACCGGCATGTTCGTCCCCCTCGCCGATATCCAAACCTTCCTCCGCTCCACCGCCTTCGGCATCTACGGCTCCAACCTGATTGCCGGCAATTTTGAGCGCGAACTCACCGCGCTACTCCAAGGCATTCTTGAGATACGACCCCGCATGCAGCACCCGCTCCTCAATAAAGATACGCCCATCGCGCTCGTCACCGGCGGCGGCCCCGGCGTCATGGAAGTAGGCAACCGCGTGGCCAAATCGCTCAAAATCCTCTCCTGCGCCAACATCGCCGATTTCCGCGGCAACAAAAACGCCGTCGTCAATGAACAGCGGCAAAACTCGTTCATCGACGCCAAAATGACCTACCGGCTCGACCGGCTCGTCGAGCGGCAAGCCGAGTTCAACCTCGATTTCCCCATCTTCCTCATGGGCGGCATCGGCACCGATTTTGAGTTTAGCCTCGAAGAGCTCCGCCGCAAGATCGGCTCTCCCTCCCCCACCCCCGTCCTCCTCTTCGGCGAGCCCGACTACTGGAAGAAAAAGATCACCTCCCAGTTCCAATGCAATATCGCCTCCGGGACCATCCAAGGCTCCGAGTGGGTCTCCAACTGTTTTTACTGCATCCAGACCGCCGCCCAGGGCCTCAACATCTACACCCAATTTTTCAGCGGAACCCTCCCCATCGGGAAATCGGGCCCCGTCTATGAATCCGGGTTTGCATTCTAACCCTAACCCGCTGATTGTCAATACATTAAGAATAAACTTATTCCTTTTTAAATTAATTCAATTAAATGATATAATTGTAGTTATAAATTATTAACTAATAAACAAAAGAGGTGAATTATGAAAACAAGTTTTGTAGATGCGGGCATTCCACTTAACCCTATGGATCCAGAAGCGGCTGAAAGATCACGTTATGCTGACACGATGGAAACGGCTCCTAAAGGCTTAATCTCAAAAATCAGCAACATGCTGGTCGAAATGTTTTCAGAAAAACACCAAGCAAGAATGGTCATTGCAGAGTCGAATAGAATCTCCCTGCACAACGGTGAACCCGTTTACATTTCATTCCGAGACATACTCGGCAACGACAAATTCTCAGAAACCTAAAATAAGCTTCCCCCATCTAAACAAGCGCTGGACTCTTCCGGCGCTTTTTTTTGGTCCCAACAAAAGGACGCCTATCCAACTCATTATCAACCACCTAAGACTTGATTATATAGCTTACAAATAATTGAAATAAATGGTATAATAGATACTGTGCGATCAACCAAACAACAAAAAAAGGTGGTTTATGAGTAGTTCAATTAGTAATAGAGCTTAGAGTTATGAACAAAAAAACAGAAACTAGCAGCCCGCAAACGACGGATGCCAAGGTTTCTGCTGCCAAAACTGCGATCCCAAAACCAAAACCGGCCCCAAAGCCAATCACAGTCTACGACATATTCGCCAACTCAAATTTTAGAACAGGCCCCTTCTAAGGGAGCCTTCCCTAATCGCGCCGGACACTCTGGCGCTTTCTTTCTTTTAATCCTTAATAAAATCTTTTCTTAGAAGCCCCAGGAGAGGCCAGCCTCGCCGTAGGTGGTCCGTTCGTTGAAGAACTGCCCCTCGTAGGAGTAGCCCTGGTGATAATCGACGTAGAGGCGCATCTTGCGGCCGACGCCTTGGAGTTTACTCAATTCATAGCCGATTCTATAGGAAGCGTCGAGGTTCCAGTGTCGCTGCGCCCAGTTCTCTAAGTGCATCGCAAAGAACGGCGTTCCGAACAGGCGCTGGTAGTTGAACTTGCGGCCGAACAGGCGGAGCTCGGCGCCCCATTGGACATAGAGCGGTTTCATGATAAACGACTTGTCGCTCTGCACGACAACACCGGGTCCGGCGTAGATGCGCAGCGCGCTAGAAAATTGATACGAAGTATAGAAGTCGACCGCTTCCATACTTGGGTTGTCGCGCTTATTGATGTATTGGGGTTTGTTGCACAAGAACTCATCCCCGAGGTGGCAAGAGATGTGATAAGGCCTTAAGCGAAACGACCATCTATCCACAGCGTAATCTAGAGGAAACGCGACGTAGTAATCGGCGTTAAAGAGCTCGCAATTTTCATCGTTGTGCTCTGGGACGTTGCTAAAGTTGAACGTAGCCCAAACGCACCCTTCGATCCCCACCTGCAAAGCGCCATGCCAGCGGAACACATCGGTCCAGCGGAAGATCGGAAAATCGTCCCCGAGGGACACGGCGACGGCTCGATGGCCGACGACGCGGTCATTAATCCGTCCCGCTACGGAATAGGTCACCTGGCGGGGATCAGCGACAAACGGAGGGAACAGGACGGTCGATTGTGGGAACCAGATCCCTTTGACCTGCGGCTTTTCGATATATTTTTCCCGCGCCGACAACTCTTCTTTTGAGAAATTATCTCTCACTTCGACCGACTTGACGCCGGGAAGGTCGCAGACAAAGGCGATAATACTCTTGGAGGTCTGTTCGTTCTTAGGAAGGTTAGCGAGGTAAACTTTGTGGTCCTTCACGGAGACAAGCACTTTATATTCGTAGTAGTGCATGTCCACGAGGGCTTGGATATAACCCTCAAGGTAAGGATCGGTCGCATCTTCGAAGTTTTCTACGGGGAGGTTATCGGCCCGCGAGAGCAAATAGGTTGGCGGCCCTATGACGGCGACTTCGGCCTCCTCTCGAGGGGTGTCTCCAAGGAAAGCTGACAGCTTATCGTCCAAGGGAACAATATCCGCGTGCAAATGCAAGCTCGTCAAAGCAAATAGAAGCGCAAGAGATCCTTTCATATCTTGGCTATAACAAAGCAAGAAATTTTATACAAGAAAAGTAAAACCATGGTGAAGATTGAAAGAAATCCCTTGCTTTCACCCTCTGGGTTGCCCTATGATTTCCCAACTATTGGGGCAATAGCTCAGGTGGTTAGAGCAGCGGACTCATAACCCGTCGGTCCCTGGTTCAAGTCCAGGTTGCCCCACTTTTCTTTTTGGATTTATCAGGCTGAAAATGAGGCATTTGCGTAACAGCAGATAAATCAGCCCAAAGCTTGGGTTCCATCCGTGGACCATTTGTGGACCACTCGCCTACAACAATTGGCGATAGCCCAGCAGCTAACCTTTGAAAATTAAAACCAAAGGTAAGCTTGTGAAAGGCATCGACAAACGCACCCACAAAGACGGGACGGTATCTTACCGCGCCCGAGTTCGAATCAAAGGACATCCCGTCCTTATCCAATCCTTCGCGTCCAAAACCCTCGCGGTGAAATGGAAGCGCGACACCGAATCAGCGGTGGAGCAGGGCAAGTATGAGTATGCCAAACCTGGCAGCAAAAATACACTGACTGAACTGATCGACCGGTATATCGAAAGGGTCTTGCCATCGAAGCCAAAGAACTCAAGAAATGTCCGCCAACATCTTCTCTGGTGGAAACAGGAACTGGGACATTGCTTCCTTTCAGATATCAAGCCAAGCCTCATCGCACAGAAACGGGATAAGCTGCTTTCAGGGCTAACTTGTAAAGGCAAACTTCGTTCTTCAACAACTGTCGTCCGCTATCTTGCCAGCCTCTCTCATGCCTTTGCGATCGGCGTTAAAGATTGGGAATGGGTTCAGGAAAATCCCGTCATGAAAATCTCAAAGCCGAAAATCTCCAATGGCAGAACGCGATTCCTCAATGAGAATGAGAAAGCAAAGCTCA
>VFKB01000014.1 GCA_009885755.1 Parachlamydiales bacterium
GATTTCTGCTTTCGAGGACAATGTGAAAATCACATGGCCGAGAAAGCAGAAATCGAAGGCGCCAAAAAGATCAAAAACAGGAAAATTGCAATAGTGGGATAGGTTCATAAGTTTACATTAGTCATTTAACTAAAAAAGAATCAATGGTATTACTCATAATATGAAAGAACACGCCACCTCCTTAAAAACGTCGATATGGATCGCTCTCTTCTTCATGTTCGTCGAAGTGGCCGGCGGTTGGATAGCCAACAGCTTGGCGCTGATCAGCGACGCCCTGCACATGTTCACTGATGTCGGCTCTCTCATGCTCAGCCTCATCGTACTACGCATCGTCAACAAGCCCTCGACAGCCACCATGACCTATGGGTACCACCGCGCGGAAATTTTAGGCGCGCTCGCCAGTGCGCTCTCGCTTTGGGGATTAGCGATCATGCTGATCTATGAGGGCGCCCACAGGATTGTGTACCCTGAGCCCGTAGAGGGAAGCGTGATGTTTATCATCGCGTGCGTTGGCCTAATCGCTAACCTCTGGATGCTAAAGCTTCTGCATAAGCACCAAACCCACAACCTCAATATGCGCGCCGCCTACTTGCATGTGATCAGCGATCTATTGGGTTCCGTCGGCGTCATCCTCGGCGGCGCCCTGTTGTGGTACACCAACTGGAGCCCCATCGATCCCATCATCACCATCGTCTTTACCCTCAGCATCCTCTACAGCTCCGGGAAAGTGATCAAGCAATCGGTCCGCATCCTCATGGAATCGGCGCCCGAAGGGATCGACCCCAAAGCGATCCAAAAAGACCTCCAGGACATTCCCGGCGTCAAAGAGGTGCACGATCTCCACGTCTGGTCAGTGGCGACCAACAATTTTGCCCTAAGCGCCCACCTAGTTACGGACATGCCGCAGAAGGCTCTGCAAGAAGCCCACCTTGTGATAGAGAAAAAATACAAGATTTCCCACATGACCATTCAGGTCGAAGATCCCGCCCATTTCGAGTCAAAGTATTGCTATGACTGCAGCAACGGGTTTTCCAAAGAAATGCCCCCGCCCCACGACTGTAAGAACCATTGAAAGTTAGACCGCAACCGAACTATACTCCCACCCATGAAAAACAAAGAAATTCATGAAGAATGCCGCCAAATTTGGGAAGAGCTGGGCCCCTGGTGGGACGCCAGCGTTGCAGAGGGAGATGATTTTCACCGCGCCTTTGTCTTTCCCAGTATCGAAAAACTCTTAGAACTCAAAGGCGGCGAGACCATTTTAGATGCCGGCTGCGGCAACGGCGCTTTATCCAGACGCATGGCAAAAATGGGAGCGGAAGTCTTTGCCGTGGACTTCAGCACCACCCTGCTCAAGCAGGCCAAAGAGAGAAGTCAAGGAATCACCTACGAAAAAATGGACCTCACCGACGCGGTGCAACTCAAAAAACTCGCCCAGTCGAAACAATTTGACCGCATTGTCTGCTCCATGGTCCTGCATGACATGCCCACCCTATTCCCCTTTTTCGCCTCCTTGCGATCCTTGCTCAAGCCGGAAGGGTCCTTCATCTTCTCGATCCCCCATCCCTGTTTTAACTCCCCCTCGATCGCCTTTGAGCCGCCGGGAGGGGTCACCGTGAAAACATACAATCGCCCCATGACGAGCAAAATGCGCTCAAAGCCTGGCCAACCCATTGAGCAGCTAGTCTTTCATCGCCCGCTGCACGACTATTTTAATGCTTTGATCGCTCAAGGAATGGTGATGAGCGGTTTTGAAGAGCCCTGCGTTGACCCCAAGCTTCTCCCGGAAAATAGCCTGTGGGCGTTGCGGCCTGAAATCCCGCCTGCGTTGATCACACGCTGGGTTTTTCCTACTAGATGAACCACGTTAGATTATTCCAGCTACCCGGATCCGTTTTTTTGATTTCTACTCTGTTTTGCCATGAGCTGGCATGGATTTCGAGTTTATGGCCATCGGGATCTAGAAAATAGAAAGAGTTGCCCGGCGAGGTGTTGTCTTTAAAGATCTGCGCGCCGGCATCCTGAATGCGCTGGCTCATTGCCTCAAAATCTTCCTCTCTGACACTGAATGCGTAATGGGTGTAGCAAGGGTTGGGAATCCTGCTTTGATCGACGTTCAAGCAAAACCAAAAATCCCCGATGAGAAAATAGGCTCCCGCATCCCACTTACACAATGGCTTAAATCCCAAGACCTCTCGATAAAATCGGAAGGAGACTTCCACATCCTTGACGGCTAAGGTGACATGGTTCATTGCGGTGATCATAGATCTTTAGTGTTTATGGTAGCTCTTAAAAAAGAAGGCGGCCCGCCCGACAAAAAAGCCGGTGACCAAGGCTGAAGTGAGCGTATCGGCACAGTAGATCCAGTAGGAAATATCTGTATGTGTCGCGTAATAATATCCCCAGAAAAATTTGAGGATAAAAATCAGAAGCATCAAGATCAGAGTGGAATAATTCCCCGGAATGGTGATCTCTCCCTTATGCCGATCATTTTTAAAATGCCAGGTATGGACCTCTCTCACTCCCAGGTACACCCCCAGTGCAAGAAAAACCACCCAGACAGGCAGCAGGGATAAAAATCCTAAGGCCAGCTTCCCGTAGAGACTATAGAAAGACCAGGCCGCAAAAAACAGGGGAAGCAGCACCAGCCTCTTCACCGAGATCGTTCGCGGCCAGATCGACTGGATGCCGATGCTCAGAAGATAAATAAGTAGAGCGTACGCCCACCAAGGCGCACCGCTTAAAGCACTCCAAAGACTGTCCATGATTATTAACCCCCTAGGCAAATGCGTGAGAATTAGCTTGCTACGTCTTTGCCAAATCAATCCCCACTCGTTGGCCATAGTTTTACTATGACCTCCTCGTTCAGAACGCTCCCGCTTT
Source organism: Parachlamydiales bacterium (assembly GCA_009885755.1). Taxonomy (GTDB): domain Bacteria; phylum Chlamydiota; class Chlamydiia; order Chlamydiales; family Rhabdochlamydiaceae; genus VFKB01. The sequence continues at coordinate 2,884 of VFKB01000014.1, forward strand.
AATTTGGCTTCGCCTCGCTAGCGCACCTTGTCATGTATTTGCCTAGCGGGCTAATAAATCCTATTTTTTCACCAATAGTAGGCAAAACTTCTTATTTTAAGCAACTTCTCTGGCTTGTATTCAATTTATTCACACGCTATAACACCATGGCATGAAATTAATACCCGCCCTGTTGTTAATCCTTGCCTCGACACCTCTCTTTTCAAATCAACTTTTACCTGAGAACATGATGAGCACTCCCTTAGAACAAAGCACCTGGCTACCGTATGTCAAAAAAATTGCAGAAACCCATGGAAGTTTCGAAACAAAAGATGCATTTGGCAACCCAGTCCTCCTCGAATGGATAAAAACTTCGATCCTGTCTCCCGAACTTGCCGCATTTAAGAAAACCATTTGTCCGTTGGCTTGCAAAGAGATTGCACCGCTGGAACTGCAATTCTTACGCACCCACCCTGAAGCTGCCCCCGCTGAGCTCTTCCTAAGGTCCTCAGCTCCCCTCTTGGAAAATGGAGTGGAGACAGCGGATTGGAAAGCGATCGAAGAAAAAATCCAGGCGACGATAGAGCAATTCTACCATATGGATTTATCAAAATTTGGTCCCGAGATGATTAAGCCCCTTCTCAATGACGTCTATCTCTGCATGACGATCAAAAATAAGGAGGAGGATACCCTGCTCGGATATCTAATGTGCGCGGTGACCCCAGCGCTCCCTTTTGGCAATATTAAAGTCATCAACCTCGTCGTGCGCTCTGAGGAAAAAGATCGCGGCCTAGAAAAAGTTCTTATGAGCTCCCTATTCAAACTTGTGCCTCAAACTCAAAGAATCTTTTTCTTCGTCAGACCTACAAGCAAGCATGCGCTGCAGACCTATCATTCGTTAGGTTTTGCCGAGGACTTAGATCTATTTCAGGATCCAAATCATAAAGTGGACACCAAATATTTGACTCCGTTGGAATATAAGAGCGAAAGTTCTGAAATATTGCAAAAAGCAGCTAGCGATTAAGCCAGCTGCCGGTTTTTGATTAGGATAGTTCCCGCTCAGCGAAGACTTTCATCCCTTCTGCCATGAATGCAGCAAGTTTTGGATGTACAGGATCTAGTAGCTGCTTTCTGAACTCGGGGTGATCCCGATACAACTCTGCCATCGCTAGATAGACTTCTTGAGTGGCATTCTGAACCTGCTCCAGGAAAGCGTGGTGTTTCTTGATGATCCGCTGGACTGTATCCGAAGCGGGCCTCTGCCCCTTTTCGATGCACTGCGCGAGCTCTTGGAAAATCGTGTGTGCTTCACGATTAAGATTTTCGTAATAGGCCTTTCCCCTTTTTACGACGTCTTCTCTGCTCTTGGTGGGGTTTTTAACGCTTTTGGCCACAATCTCTTCGGCGGCAAAATAGGACTGCCCCTTTTTGGCCTTCGTCACGAGACCGATGTGGAACCCATCGAACATTTCTTGATCTTTCATTTTTTTCTTCCCATTAAGGTGTTTGATCGTCTTATCGATGGTCTTAAGCAGCCGCCCGATTTTCTCCCATTCGCAGCTTAACGCCTGCCTATGGGAATTCAAGGCCGCAATTTGATCGAAATCGCTTTTTCCAAGGACTTTGCAGATCTGCTTCAACGTAAGTCCAAGTTCCTTAAAGAATAGGATTTGCTGCAGCTGCAGCAGCTCCCTTTCTTCATAGTATCTGTATCCATTGGACCCGTAATAGGACGGCTTCAAAAGCCCTGTTTCCTCATAGAAGTGAAGAGTGCGGACTGTCACACCGGAGATTTCGCTCAATTTTTTTACTGTATAGGCCATCGGCTTTCTCCTTTAATATCCCTTTGATATTAAAGGATTGCCCCAATATAAACAATGACGTATGCGTGAGGGTCAAGAGGATTTAAAAAAGCAGCCGAAAGAGGCCGGCTGCCGGTTTTTGATTAGGGGAGTTCCCGCTCAGCGAAGACTTTCATCCCTTCCGCAAGAAATTGCGCAAGGCGTGGATGCTCCGGATCGTACTTACCAAAGAATTTTTTCCATTCAAATTCCGTGTACATTTGACCCAGCCCGATGAAGGATTCTCTATTGGGTGTCCAGAATTTCTTGAGCCAGTCATAGTTTTTACGCACGACGGCCTGAACTTCTTTAGAGCTTGCAGAACACTGTTTTTCCATGAGTTCTGCAAGTTCTCTCATGTTGGCGTCAGACTCCTGCTTATATTTTTCCCAGTCGCCTTTCGTCCACTGCTTCATGTTCTTTTCACACTCTGCAAAAGAGGAGTGATCCTCTCCCAAGCGGTTTTTCAAATAAGAGACATATTCTGCCTGTTTTTCTTTGGTGATGAAACCATCGTAGAATTCTTCTTCTTTCATTTTTCTTGTTCCTTTTAGGTGTTCTATCGTTTTATCGATGGTCTGTATCAGTTCTTTGGTCCGCTTTAAGTTCTTTTGCAAAACTTGTCGGTGAGAGCCCAAGGCCGCAATCTTGTCAAAATCCTTTTTTCCTAGAACCTTTTGAATCTCTTTGAGTTCAAACCCCAGCTCTCGGAAAAAAAGGATCTGCTGCAGCACCAGGAGCTGCGCCTCTTCATAAAACCGGTACCCGTTGGATCCGTGGTAAGCAGGTTTTAACAGGCCGATCCCATCATAAAAATGCAAGGTCCGGACGCTCACCCCTGAAATCTCCGCGAGCTTTTTAACTGTATAAGCCATCGATTTCCTCTCCTTTAATATCCCTTTGATTTTAAAGGATGGCTCCAATATAAACAATGACGTTACGTCAGGGTCAATAGGCTCTATTTTAAATAATTTTTTTCGGTTTTAGAACCCTTGCAACTTTGGCCGATTTGCACTATGATTTCCCTTATGAGAGCCTATCTAATTATTTTTTTATTTTTGTGCGCATCCCTGCAGGCCACAACGCTTAAAGACAGGGTTTTGGCGGCGGATGCCGGCGATTATGTCGTCACCGAGCAGGCCAAGAACTATTCCATTCTGCTCATTCGGCAAAAATCGGAAGATCGGCTTGTCCTGGAAGAGATTTCCACTCCGCAGCTTCAGACCTCGTGGAAAAAGTGGGTCGAAGAGCGGGCGCCGGGGGCCACCGCTTGGGTCGTCTATGAGATCGACCTGAAGGCGGACAAACTCTTAGACAGCTACAGCTTCACCCAAAACGGCTGGCTCTATATGGAAGAAGGGTCCCATTTTTTAACCAAGCTCCTCACCCTCCCTTTAAAAAAAGTCGAGCGAGCTGAGCGAAAACGGATCGGGCCTGCACCCCTGGCCGGAGAGGACGACCGCAGATCTCTGTGGATGCCCCAAGCAGAGGCTTTCCAGACCAAATGGCCGGAAGATAATTCGCGCATTTCTGCGAGCAAGATCGATGTTTACTTTACATCCTCTCCGTTTCCCACATGGATTGAGGTGCATGAGGGGCATTACGATTTTAAAATCCGCGCGCTTGAAACGGGCAAAGGACTTGAGTCGCCGAGAAAAACGGTCCCCAAACGCCCAACTCAATCCTATAGAGGAAAAGGGTAAAGAGAGAGCCACTTATGAACATAAAAAAAACCTTGATCTTACGCCTCAATTCAACGATCAAAATCAATGGGTTACGTTTGCGGAAAAATATAACATGTCTTTAATAATCAACGAGTTGATGATGAGCTTTATCATCCTTTTACAAACCTTTGCCAAAGCGGGATCTCCACAAAACTTTCCGCAAAGCAGAAATTTTATGAACAAGTTTTCCACATGCTGATTCAAATCGCTGATATTGAGATGACTTACGATCCGATCCTCACCGGGAAAGAGATTCCTGAATTTTTAAAACTGCGCGAAGAAGTGTTCAAAAATCCGAAAGCATCGATCCCCGCATTGACCGCGCTCAAAGATCAGCATCCCGATTTTCCAGAGATTGCCAATGTGCTCACTTTTGCGCATATCCAGTGCCGAGAATTCTTAAAGGCGGAAAAGCTGATCCAAGAAACCTATGAGCGAAACCCCGATTATCTCTTCGCAAAGATCAACTACGCCGACCAGCTGCTGCGCAAAGGGAAAAAGAAAGAGGTGGCCGCCCTCTTCAATGACCGCTTCGATCTCAAAGCGCTCTATCCCGACCGGAAGGTCTTTCACTACTCCGAAGCGCGCGGGTTTTTCGTCGTGATGGGCTTCTATCACCTCGCGATGAAACAAAAGGCCAAGGCGGAAGACTATTACCACTTAGCCATGAAAGTGGACCCCTGCCATCTCAGCGTTATTGCCCTCGAGAAAAAACTCTTTTCTTATCGATGGAAATGGTTTAAGATATTCTCATGAAATTTTCATTTTCGCAATACTATACGCTTCGCAAAAGCAGACATGTTTTACGCGGGGCCCACCAACTCTACAAGCGGCACAAAAAACTCTTGTCCGCAACAGCTGCCCATGAGATCTACGCCAGTCTTCTAGCCCTTCAAGAGGCCATTGCGGAAGGCGACAGAGAAAAAGCGCACGACGCCGCTAAAAAAGTGGAAGCGCTCGCCAAGTATCATATCAAAAAGACCACTTGGGACCATGTCCGCGATCTCTCCTTTGCCCTGATCTTTGCGCTCATCATCGCCGTCCTCGTGCGCCAGATGTGGTTTGAGTTTTATGAGATTCCCACGGGCTCCATGCGCCCCACACTGAAAGAAAAAGACCGACTAGTCGTTTCCAAGACAGATTTTGGCATCAACATTCCCCTCACGCCCGATCAGTTCTATTTTGATCCCGACCTCGTCCAGCGCAGCAGCATCTTTATTTTCACCGGGGAAAATATGGATATCCGCGATGTGGACACCCTCTATTTTTACCTCTTCCCCGGAAAGAAGCAGTACATCAAACGTCTCATGGGAAAACCTGGCGATACCCTCTATTTCTACGGCGGCGAGATCTACGGCTTTGATGCAGAAGGGAAGGATATTTCTAAAGAGCTGCAGCCTGCCGCGCTGGATAAAATCGAGCACATCCCTTTCATTCATATAGAAGGCAAAGTGTTCGCTTCCCCGTCCACGATCCAAGGTGTATTTTCCCCCATTGTTTTCTATCAAATGAATGAGCCCATGGCCAAGCTGAGCTTAAATGGTTCGCGCGTCGAAGGAACGCTACTCCAAAATAAAGACGCAGGCGACTACGCCAACCTTTGGGGCATCAAGAACTTCGCCACCTCGCGCCTTCTGACCAAAGATCAAGTGAAGGAGTTCTCGGAACAAAATTCTCCAGACCTCCCTGAGGGCGATCTCTACCTCGAACTGCGCCACTCTCCCAGCCTGGAAACCGCGCACATGATGCGCGATGAATATCAGCGCTTAAGGCCCATGATGGGGATCAGCACGACCATTATTCCTCTGAAAGAGGCGCACCTGCGCGCGATCTTTGATACGATGTATACCGCTCGTTTCGTCGTCGAAAATGGCTATGCAAAACGGTACGGCTCGAATCAAAGAGGCAGCTCGCTGCCGGCCCTTCCCAACGTCCCCGACGGCTGCTACGAGTTTTATTATGGGAAAGCCTATGAAGTGCACTGGGAAGGGATCACCTCCGAGCTTCCGCTGACCCATCCGCTCTACACATTCAATAAGGACCGGGTCCAACTCTTCTATAATTTGGGCATCGAGTTCGACACCCACTGGTCTCCCCGCTCAAAATCCCAACAGCTCATCCCGTCGCGCTATGCCTATTTTAGACGTGGAGACCTCTACCTGATGGGCGCTCCCATTGTGAAAAAGGAAGATCCTCTTTTGATGGCATTCGTCGAGAAGGAAAAAACGAAGAAGGTCCCCTTCCTCGATGCGGGCCCTCCGCTGAATGCCGATGGCACCCTTGACATGGAGTTCGTGCGCAAGTATGGTCTTAAAATTCCTCCTAAAAGCTATCTCGCCTTGGGCGATAACCACGCGATGAGCGCTGACTCGAGAGATTTTGGATTTGTCCCCGAGTGCAACCTGCGCGGCGGGCCCGACTTCATCTTCTGGCCGCCCGGCTCCCGCTGGGGCGCTCCTAACCAACCACCCTATCCTTGGATCAATGGCCCGCGCTGCATCGTCTGGATCATTGCCGGATTAAGCATTTGGGGATGGGTTTACTTCCAACGGCGCAGAAGCCGCATCCCTCTCAAGTTCGACAAGTAAAAACCACGGGTGCGTTTTTTTTCCTTATCCTGTCTATCCTGTTATTCCTATGAAGAAAAAAAATAACAGGATTATAGGATGGACAGGATAAAATAATATGAGTAGTCCGCACTGCTCATGACAGCCTTAAAGCTATCAAAATTTCATTTTTTGATTACTGTGGGGAATCATTTTCACCATCAAAAGTTTTTTTTGACTTGCTGAAATATGATATGCATGCATATCATATGCATACACCCATTAGAAGGAGAAAAAAATGCTCATCATCGAACACACTGTCGAAACAAGTGCATCCCCTGCCGCCATATGGGAAATCTGGCAGGACGTTATCGGCTGGAATACCTGGGACCACGGCATTGAATATAGTACAATCAATGGCCCTTTTGAAACGGGGGCCACAGGAACGATCAAGCCCAAGGGCGGCCCGCTGGTGCACACAAAGCTGACACAAGTGGAACCCCTCAAAAGATTTGTCGATGAAGCGAAACTACCCCTAACGCGGATCCTCGTCACGCACACCTTGAAAAAATCGGGCGCAAAAACCTTTGTAACCCACCGGATCGAGATGCAGGGGCTCCTTGCGTTTTTCTTCGCCTTTGTGATCGGCCGGAACATGAAAAAAAATCTGCCGCAAGAAATGGCGTCCCTGGTGAAAAAGGCTGAGGCCGCCCGATGAAGAAGATCGCATGGAAAAAAATCACCCGTTTTGAAGGGCCTGAAAGTAGCCCGGGGTTTTTACTGTGGCAAGTGAGTACCAAGTGGCGCAGGAAGATTGAGGCGGCCTTGGCGGAGATCGGATTGACCCACCCGCAATTTGTGCTGCTCGCCAGCCTGGGGTGGCTCCACCGCAATCAGTCAGAAGTTTCTCAGGTGGAACTGGCGCGCCACTGCGGAACGGATATCACCATGACCTCGCAAATCCTCCGCACGCTGGAGAAAAAAGGATATATCGAAAGGATCTCGCGCAAAGGAGACCAGCGTTCAAAATTTCCCAATGTGACAGAAAGCGGGTCCCGACTGATCGAACAAGCGATCCCCCGCGTCGAGCAGGTCGATCATCAGTTCTTCAAAAAATTAGGTCCTGACACAAAATCGTGTGTGGCCATCTTGCAAAAGCTGGCGTTTGAGGAGGAAAAACAGTGAATCTATCTTAATAATTTCTCTTGGTCAACACCTTGATTTTTTTGCGCATTATTCGCCCTGCAAAAAATCTCGTGCACTCTCTAAAACCTTTATAAATCCTGAGTAGTCAAATGTCCATTGAGGCCTGTTTTTTGGAGGATAAATTTCAATGATAGCATTTTCAAGCCCTTTTTCCTGTGTAATTATGCCTACAAAATCACCGTTATAGTAAATTTCGGCACATAATTTCTCATATTGAATATCACTCGAAACCACAACTTCAAATCCAATATTTTTAATCATTTTTTCAACTGTTTTACTTGTAAAAAACCCAAGAAATTACTTTCACTATCGAATCTTGCGCCTCTCCCTGAAGGTTCATATATATCTTTCCCATTAAATCTATTGGGATAAACTTGAGCTTTGGGATCAGCAAGGATTTGTTCTAAAGCTTCCTCTCCCAGACGGTTAGCTTCATTCACATCAATTAATGGTGCTGGAAAAAGCTGGCTTCCTTCGATAAATCTTTTCAAAAGCTTCTCCTTCGCTTTTTTAAGATTCTCAATCGCCTCATTATAGGGAAATTCCCAATATTCCTTAGTTGGATGAGGATAGAATTGCATGAAGAATCCGTTATCTTTAAAGGAGATCTCAGCCCATTGGACACGGTCGTAGCATATTTCAGCTACTGGATCTTCTCTATCAAAATAATTTAAAATAGCTATTTCAAATTTACTCATATTAAGGCTCTAAAAAACCAACCATTTCCCCTTGGGGGGTATACCTAACCCCTCCGACACCTGGAGCATGTATATCGACTACCTCCCCAAGTACTTTTACCTGTTTCTGAATCATTTGTCGTTCTGGATGACTCAAAATTGTCTCTAGAATTTTTTGACCATGCTCATTCATCGCAGCAGGATTACCGGAAGGCTTAGGGAAAACACTGCCTGCCCTATTACCATGCTTCATTAAGGCTCTTCCAGCTACGGTAAATCCAGCTCTATCTGCAGCTTTTCCTGCTTCTAATAATGTCTTGAAATCACCAAAAAGCCCGGCTATCCCGCTTGGTAAGGGAATCATACCGATAAGCGGTTTATTGATCGATTGATTTTCTGGTCTATAGAGATCTGCTTGATCCGTGAAAAACACCTGATCAATTATCTGGTGACCTGCCGCAACGAATTCATCACGAAACTCCTGCCGGCTGATTATAGAACCTTCTTTTGGTGGATAAGCAAGGTTAGGCAAGTCTAGAGGCGGGGGTATGAATTTAACTATTTCATCATAAATTTCATGAGTTATGTTTGATGTAACTTCTCGCACAACCTCCACAAAATGAGGCTCTTCATTAGTGCTTGAATGCACCAAAGTTTGCAATACACCGCTCTCCGCCATGCGCTCTTTTATTAAAAGCCCCGCCTCCGCTCGCATGGTATTCGATTCTAGAAATTCGATTATTTTAGGGCCAAAGGATTCAGAATTAATGGGGTCATTTGATGAATCGTTATTAGACGCAGTTGCATCTTCTGACTCAGTTTTTTTATCTTCTTTCTGTGATTTGATCGTTTCATTGACTCCGGCTACGGCGGCGGGTGTCGCTGCTCCGCAGGTGTAGATGACGACCGCGGTCGCTACAACAACAGCTGCTCCGATGATGATGGCCTTTTTATGCTTTTTGACGAATTTCCTGACTTTCTTCCATTTTTTACTCAATGAACTCTTACAGAGGACAAACTGGGCGTCATCGGGATAAAATTGAGGGACAATGAAGCACTCTTCTCCATCGGATAGGGCATACTCATAAATGGGGCTTTCTTCAAATAACTCCTGGATATCGCAAGCGAGCCGATATTTTTCCAGAATGTCGTTAGAGATTACACCCTCTTGGGCGAGTTTCACGAGGAATTGATTCACTCTAAATAGATCGTCTTCACTGCAGTGCTTTTCTAAAGCGCCATTTTCAATCTCCTTGAGAAGGTTTACAACCTCGTCATAGGAATGGATAGGCTCGTCTCTTTTTAGTTTCTGGAGGATCGGATTTTTTTTAGACGATGAGTGAGAGCGAACTGTGAAAATCGGAACTTCGGCAAGTGGGTAAGCCGCGATCGAAGAGGTGGTAAGAAGAATGACTAAACAGGTAAATAACCTCCGAAATCTCATGCGATACTCCAGATGAGAAAAAAATCGCTCTCACCCTACCATCATCGTTTTGAGATTGCAAGTATGAACCTACCTTGCTACTGCAGTTTTTCTGTTTTTGATCTTTTTGGCGTCTTCGATTTCTGCTCAAAAATCTCTTAAAACATCTAAAACTACATTAGCAAGATAGGTTTACGTAATGTTAATAGCTCGTGTGCTCTAGCTTCACCTTGCCGCGGAAAATGCGGTAGATGTAGAAGCCGTAGGCCAGGATCAAGGGCAGCCCAATTAGCACGATGATCATCAGCACCTTCAGCGTCAGAGGCGAAGAGGCGGCGTTGTAAAGGCTAAGGCTGTTTTGATCGGGATTGACGCTCGAGCGGATCAGCAAAGGAAACGTTCCAATCGCAAATAGCGACAGCAGAAGCGCGATAGAGATCGAAGAAAAAATAAAGGCCCAGCCGTCATTGCGCTTGGACATTTGGCGGGGAATATTGAGGATCGCAAGGAAGGCTGCGAGGCCGACCAAAAAGAGCCAAGGCATCTCAATCATCCGGTAGATCATGTGCGGACGGTAGATCCAGGTCGCAATCGTAGTGGCACCATAGCAAAGTAGGAAAAAAAGGATCAGCCCACGAACGCGATTGCGCAGATCGTTGTGCAATTTTCCCTCAGTTTTCATCACAAGGTAGATCGCTCCATGCATCATGAACAGGGCGACTGTCGTGAGTCCGAGGAGCAGCGTATAGGGGCTAAAAAAGTCGGAGAAGGTGCCGATAAAATCTTTATTGGCGTCTAAAGGGATCCCCTCGATCAGGTTGCCAAGTACTAAGCCGATGCCGAAGGCAATTGAGATGCTAGCCACGCAAAAGACCACATCCCATGTCGCGCGCCAGCGGGGCGATTCGTGTTTGCTGCGGAATTCGATAGCGACCGCCCGAAAGATCAAGCTCGCAAGAAGCCCCATCGTTAGGTTGTAAAAAGAGGAAAAAAGGGTCGCGTAGGCTTCGGGAAAACCGGCAAACATCGCGCCGACGACGATCACCAGCCACACTTCGTTTCCATCCCATACGGGGCCAATAGCATTTAGGAAAATCCGGCGATGCTCATCTTTTTTTGTAAATAGATGAAGCGCGCCGACGCCCAGATCAAAACCATCGAGGACCGCGTAGGCGATCAAGGCAAGGATGATGACAAAATACCACACGACTTCGAGCGTCATAACTGATCCCTATACACCGAGCCGCCTTCTTCTTGGGGCTCAGGTCCTTCTTTAATCTTTTTATCTAGGAGAAACAGGAAAAGAGCGAATAAGAACACATAGATCACCAAGAACATGATGATCGAGGTCATCACCTGCCCGGCGCTGATCGATTTGGAAACGCCGTTGACGGTGCGTAAAAGGCCGTAGACGACCCAAGGCTGCCGCCCCATTTCCGCAGCGACCCAGCCCACTTCATTGGCAATCATCGGAAACGCAATCGAGACCACGAGGCCTTTGAGAAGCCAAGGTGATTTTTCTAAACGCTTGCGTTTCCATAGGATGAGACCCAAGCATGTGACCACAAACATCAAGACCCACATCGTCACCATCGCGTGGTAGGTCTGGAATACGGCTTGCACATTAGGCCAATCTTCCTTAGGCGTTTGATCGAGCCCTTGGACTGGCGTTTCGACATTGCGATAGGTAAGAAAACTGAGAAGTCCAGGAATTTGGAGTCCGCGCACGGTTTGGTTTTTGGTATCCACCCAGCCGATCACTGTCATGGGAGCATGGGACTGCGTTTTGTAAATCCCCTCCATAGCGGCAAGCTTGGCGGGCTGATTCCTTGCAACGCCTTGCGCAGTTTCATCTCCGGAAAAAAGTTGCAGAAGGAGCACGACCATGGCCACGCACAACGCGATTTTCATGCAGGCTCTAGCAAAGGGAAGATTTTTCCCTTTGAGGTAATAGTATGCGCTGACGCTGAGAACCAGAAAAATACCGGCGAGCCAGCAGCCCAAAATCACATGGGTCACCCGATCTACCGACGTGGGATTGAAGATCATCGCCCAAAAATCGGTTACAACCGCGCGGGCTTGGTCCCCTTCGCCGACAATTTTATATCCCGTAGGCGTCTGCATCCAAGAGTTGGCAACAACGATCCAAAGGGCGCTGAAGTGAGCTCCAAGCGCGACCATGATCGTGGAAAAATAGTGCATCCGTTCGCTGATGCGGTTCCATCCAAAGAGGAGCAGGCCTAAAAATCCCGACTCGAGGAAAAAGGCAAAGATCCCTTCGGCGCCGAGCGCGCTTCCAAATACATCCCCGACAAACCGGGAATACCGGGCCCAGTTAGTGCCAAAACCAAACAGCTGCACAAGCCCTGTCGCAACGCCTAAAGCGAAGGTGAGAGCAAAGACCTTCACCCAAAACTTGGTGATCTGCTTATAGAGCGGATTTTTGGTTTTCATGTAGATGCCCTCGAAGATGACAAGCATGAGCCCAAGCCCAATGCTCAAGGGAGGGTACAGGTAGTGAAACATACTCGTGAGCGCAAATTGGATGCGCGATAATACAACAACGTCCATGCTGACACTTATAGGAAATATTTTCTTTTACTAAAAGGAGTATTCTTTAAATCGGCAGCACTCTTGGAAGCCTAAGCGCTGGTAAAGATTGATTCCCGCTGTGGAAGCTTGCAGGACGGCGCGATGAAAACCTCGAGCTTTGGCGCGCTCCAGCAGATGGACCATCATCGCCGTGCCATAGCCTTTCTTTTGCTCCGCGGGGACGGTGGCGATATAGTAGAGCCCTGCGACGTTTGCATGGAGTAGCAAAATCCCGATCCCGACAGGCACCCCCTCTGCATAGCCGATCGTCATCTTTAAGTTGCTTCCCTGTCCGTACAAAATAGGCGGTATTTTGCTGTAAAGCTGATCGAAAGCTTTGGGATCTTCCCCCACGGCGACGATCACCCGAGAAAAATCTCTGAGCTCTGAGGTTTTCATCGCACGGACGAATTGCATCGGCGCGAGCTTTGTGGGAGGCGTGAATAGATCGAGGTCTAAATACATCCCGATGTTGCCCTCTTTAAACTTCAAGCCTTGCGCCATTAAGACCGATTCGAGTTCTTTCGGCGTATCGCCCTCAGCTAGCCACCAGGAAAATGGAAGCTGCGCTGAGCGATAGAGCTCTAAGACATGCGCGACCCTCTTCAAGGCGTTCTCCGAAGTGAAATGGGCATCCAAGATATAGTTGAACGTGTCGCTGGGAATTTCAGAGCGGACGACAGTCACATCAGTCTCAAACACCCGCTCGATAGCAGGGATATATTTTGTGAAGCTGGTCATATGGAGATGCTTGTTCGCTTCCATCGCTTCGATGATTTCATGGAGCGTCCAGCTTTTTTTTCTCTCGGGATTTTTTAGAGGTATAGCGAAAAAACGGTCCGCCTCTTTTGCAGCTGCGATGTCGACAGTTTTGATGAACTTATCTTTTCCCAGCGTATAGCGATCTCTGTCTAGCGCAAATTGTTCCGCTAGTTTTGATTTAAGCTCGCAGTATGCCTTTACCTCGTCGGGGTGCCTGCGCAGATAATCGCAAAAGCGGAGATGGCGCTCCACTTCGGGGTCGGTATCCTCAAAAACATGCACGTTGACCTGAATACCCGATCTTTTACGAAAAAATCGGCGCTGTATCATCCCATATTCGCCGAGGGGCTCGAATCCCAGTTCAAACAAGGCCGCATTGAAGTCATCAACGCGCGTCACGTCGGCGACAACGCCCAAAATATCGACGATCGGTTTTGCCGAGCATCCAGGGATCGATGTGCTGCCGATATGATAAAAATGAGAGGGTAAAGAGCTAAAAACCTTTTTTAATTTTTGCGCCTCTTCCTTGAATGCGTGCGGCCAGCTGCTTTGATAGGGAACGAGAATGAGCGGAGGATCGTTGTTCAAACTCATTCTATCGCGATGGAAATAGTGGTGAGTTCGCCATTGAGGTCCCACTCGCTGCCTGAGCAGGGGCCAAAAGTCACACGCGTCGCGAGGACTTCATGGCAAATGAGCTCTTTGTAGGTTTCATAGCACTCTTTGACGCGCTCTGTCGTTTGCATCACAATGGTAATCCGATCGGAGACGGCAAACCCTTCATCGCGTCGCATCGTGTTGATCTTGTTGATCAATTCGCGGCTTAAGCCCTCTTTTAGAAGCTCAGGATTGAGATTGGTGTCCAGAGTGACGGTGATCCCATTTTCGGTCGCGGCGATATTGCCTTCGAGCACTTGCCGTTCGACGGTGACATCTTCCGGTGTCAGGAGGATCTCCTCCCCTTCTACGACGATTTTTAAATTGTGCCCTGTCTGGATTCTGTGGAGCTCCGTCTGGTTTAAAGCTTGGATCGCTTTTTGGGCGCCATTCATCAGCTTGCCCACTTTTTTCCCCAAGACGCGGAAGTTCGCTTTCGGGACAAGCGTCACAAAACCCTTCTCTTCGGAATGGAACTCGACTTCCTTGACATTGAGCTCATCGGCGATCAAGTTCCGCTGCTTCTTAAGCGCGTGGTAGACCTCGAGATCGGCGCTGATGACATGGGCGGTTGAGAGCGGCTGACGCACTTTTAATTTATTCTCTTTGCGCAGGCTATGGCCGACGCTCACCACCGTTTGGACAAGCGCCATTTCGCGCTCTAGGGCCTCATCGCGGAGGCGGGCATCGTAGATCGGGAAATTGCAGAGGTGCACAGAGATGGGAGCGATCGTCTCGCGCAGCTCGCGGTAGATCGCATCGCTGATGAACGGGATGAACGGCGCCGTGACCTCGCAAAGGATGAGGAGCACCTCGTAGAGCGTTTCAAATGCCTGATCGCGATCTTTCGAGGCGACGTCGGACCAAAAACGGGAGCGGCATCTGCGGATGTACCAGTTGGTGAGCTGATCGATAAATTCGACAAGTGGGGTTACAGCCTGGCTGATCTCATAGCGATCCATCGCAGTCGTCACATCGAGGACAAGCTTCTGCGAGAGCGAAAAAATCCAGCGGTCGATGTCGGTCTCCGGGGCGCGCCGGCGCTTGGGCTTCCAGTCATAAATTTTTGTGTAGGTGGACAAGAAAATGTAGGCGTTCCAGAAGGGAATGAGCACTTGGCGCAAGACGAGTTCTACTCCACGCTCGGAGAATCGTAAATCATCGGCGTTCACTGCAGGACTGCTCATCATGTAGAGGCGGATCGCATCGGCGCCGTACTGATTGATGACGAGATCGGGGTCGGGATAATTTTTGAGCCGCTTAGACATCTTGTTGCCATCTTCAGCAAGAATGATCCCGTTGACGATCACATTTTTGAAGGCGGGCTTGTCAAAAAGCGCCACCGATAGAACCGTCAAGGTGTAGAACCAACCGCGGGTTTGATCCAGTCCCTCAGCGATAAAATCTGCCGGAACTGGCATAAACTTCGGATCGTGATTTTCAAAGGGGTAGTGGCTCTGGGCATAGGGCATCGAGCCCGAATCGAACCAGCAGTCAAACACTTCAGGGATGCGGCGGTAGACTTGGCCGCCCTCAATAAAGGTTAGATCGTCGATGAAATGGCGGTGGAGATCGGTGATTTTCTGTCCGGTTCGCTCTTCGAGATCTTTGATGCTGTCGATGACGATGCAATCACCCGCGTCATTTCTCCAGATCGGGATCGGCGTGCCCCAGTAGCGGTTTCTCGAGATCGCCCAATCGCGCGCATTTTCAAGCCATTTGCCAAAGCGGCCATCTTTGATGTGGCGCGGGACCCAATGGATCTTATCGTTGGCGGCGAGGAGCTGGTCTTTGATTTTTTCTACGGCGACAAACCACGTTCTTACGGCTTTGTAGATCAGCGGCGAATCGGAGCGCCAGCAGAATGGGTAGCGGTGGCGCACCTGACCGTGGTGCAGGACCTTTTTTTCAGCCTTCAGCCGTTTGATGATCTCTTTGTCGGCATCTTTCACGAACAGGCCTTCGTAATCGGGCACTTCGCTCGTAAATTTTCCATTTTGGTCGATCGGGCAGACGAGTTCGATCCCTTCGCGGGAGCAGGCAAAAAAGTCGACTTCGCCAAACGCCGGCGCCGAGTGGACGATTCCGGTCCCCTCTTCCTCGCCTACCGATTCTTCCAGGATCACGCGGAACGCTTTGCGGTCTTTGCGCGTGGCAAAATAGGGGAAAAGCGGCTCATAGCGCATGCCGGCAAGCTCTTTCCCTTTGTAGGTTTTGACGATCTCAAAGCGCTCTTTGAAATACTGCGGCAAGCGCGAGGCGCCTAAAATGTAATATTTGCCGCTGTCTAGATCTTTAAGTTTCACATACTCGACCTCGGGGCCGACCATGAGGGCTAAATTGGAAGGCAGCGTCCAAGGTGTGGTCGTCCACGCGACAAAACTTGTCTCGGGATCCCCTTCAACCGCAAAGCAGACTGCGAGAGAAGGATCATCGACGTCTTTGTAATTGAGGTTGGCCTCGAAGTTCGAAATCGGTGTTCCCAGCTGCGCCGAGAACGGCATCACTTTGAACCCTTCATAAACGAGCCCTTTGCCGTACACTTGGGAAAATACCCACCAGACCGATTCCATGAAGGATGGATCCATCGTCTTGTAGGTCTGAGAAAAATCGACCCAGCGGCCCATGCGGGACACGGTCCGTTTCCACTCTTCCGTGTACCTAAGAACAATCTTGCGGCACTCTTCATTGAACTTGCCGATGCCGAATGCGGCGATCGATGGCGCTCCCGAAAGTTCGTGGGCT
Organism: Parachlamydiales bacterium; assembly: GCA_009885755.1. Classification (GTDB taxonomy): domain Bacteria; phylum Chlamydiota; class Chlamydiia; order Chlamydiales; family Rhabdochlamydiaceae; genus VFKB01. The sequence goes on from VFKB01000014.1 coordinate 19,036, forward strand.
TTTTCAATCTCATTTTCTACAGGAAGGCCGTGGCAATCCCAGCCGAAGCGGCGCGGGACATAAAAGCCTTTCATCGCCTTGTATCTGGGAACGACGTCCTTGATCGTCCCCGCCAGAAGGTGGCCGTAGTGGGGAAGACCGGTCGCAAAAGGAGGCCCGTCGTAAAAAGAAAAATAGGGCGCGCCCTCGCGGTTTTTCATCGAGAGTTCAAAAATCTGCTCCCGCTGCCAAAAATCTAATATCCGCTCTTCGCGCTCTGGAAATGTTTCAGTCATAGTAGCTGCTAAGTATCAAGGATCGCCTTGTTTTCTATCAAGTTTAATTGAGGTCGAAGAACAGGATCTTGGCAGAGGAGGTCGCCGTGAGGTGAAAATGTTTCTTTCCCTCCATGGCCAGCGCATCGCCCTTGTGAAGCGCAACCCCATCGCAGTTCACTGTCCCTGAAATGATATGAAGCCATCCGTACCGCTCTTCTTTGAGCATCCGGTCAAGCGAGTGCCCTGCTTCCAGCTGAGCCAAGGAGACCTCGGCATCCTGATGGATCCGAAGCGATCCGTGAAGCCCCTGCTTCGAGGCGACTAAAACCCACTGGTTTGCCGTGAGGGATAATTGTTTTTGCTGATATCCGGGAGTCAAACCTTTGGTGTCCGGCAGGATCCATATTTGGAGTAGATGGGCATCTTTTATGGCCGAGTGGTTGAATTCGCTATGGGTCACTCCGCTGCCGGCGCTCATGAGCTGCGCTTCGCCCGCATGGATCACCGAACCATTGCCCATGCTGTCTTTATGCGCCAGTTCCCCTTCGAGAAGAAGGGTCAATATTTCCATATTATCGTGTGAATGGGAGGGGAACCCTTGCGATCCCTTGATCCGATCCTCATTGATCACCCTTAATGTGCGGAAACCCATAAAGTGAGGGTCATAGTATTCCCCAAAGGAAAACGTGTGGTAAGTTTTCAACCAGCCGTGATCGGCGAAACCCCGTTCGCTGCTTTTTCGAATCTCTTTGTGCATGACAATCTCTTGGTGATAATCCATAAATGTTTACTTTACAGAAGATCCAAAGAATATGCAAGAGTCCAGAACCTGGACTCTTGCATCAAAGATTTATGAGGGTTGCGAGGTGGAAGTATCGTAGGGAAGAGAGGCTAAAACATCTTTCGATGTCCGTTTCCAATCTTTCCAGGTGGCTTTTAGATTTTTCTTCACGGTCTTGATCTCAAGGCTCATGTTCTTAAGAAGATCTTTATCCGCTGATTTTTCTGATTTGCGGGTTTGATACTCCTTCACCAGCTGATGCAACTGAGCGCACTGGGCCAGAAGCTCATCGGTCATCTTGTCAATTTTTTCTTCGATGATCGTGCTGTTCGAAGAAAGAAACTCGCGCACCGTCTGGATCAGCTCTTTTTTATGCTCGATGACGATCCTCTCTTCAATCTGTACGCTATTCACCCGTCTGAGTCCATGGGCAATGCCGCACTTATGGAGACCCCAGATCACCCACTTGGTCGGGTCGAAATGGAACCAACGAATGCCGTTGCGGTAATCGTGGGCAAACGTGTGGTGGTAATTATGGTAGCCTTCTCCAAAGGTGATCAAAGAAAGTATATAATTGTCGACGGCTGTATGTTCCTGGCTGAAGGATTGCGATCCCCAAGTGTGGGCCAAGGAATTGATGAACCATGTCGTGTGGTGAGAGAAGAAGAGGCGGACTCCCCAGCCAATCACAAACGCGCTGGCATAGTCATTGCATAGGTAGCCCATAAAGAGAACGGCGATCAAGTTCGTGACGACCATCAGAATACCATAGTATTTATGCTGGAACATCACGAGACGATTTCTATAGAGGTCGGCAACGACTTTCGGGTCGATCGGCTCAGTCTTGTGGAAAAGCCACAGCATATGGGCGAACCAAAATCCTTTTTTGATCGAATAGGGATCTCGATCTGTGTCGACAAAGGCGTGGTGCCTCCTGTGGTCGCACGACCACTTGAGGGCGCTTCCCTGGGTGGCGATCGTCGCGAAAAAGAGCAGCACAGCTTCCACAACCTTGTTCGTCTTATAGGCAAGGTGCGAATACATTCTGTGGTATCCCGCGGTGACACTAATCCCCGAAACGTAAAATAGGATTGCCGAAGCAACCCAAATTCCCCACGAAGGGGTATGAGTCATAAAAAAGAAGGGTAACCCAATCAAAAGCGCTAGGTGATACCCGATAATGTAACTGGCTACTGGCCACTCAATAGTTGATTTTTTCATAGACAGCATGTTAGCACAACTCCCTTTAAAAGCCTACTTTTGAATCATTATCAAATTTTTTTATTTAAGGAACAACTCAAATCATTTTTTCATAGAAATGCCAGAGGATATTCCCCCTATATATAGGGCTGCAAGCCGGGTCAAAAATAGAGAAATTCCTTGTTTAAAGGAATTATTTGAATCTTACAGTATCGCATAAGAGCTGTTGTCAAATAAGTCGAAATAGGTCAAAATGGGGGTAATTTTTACTGGGGTATATGTCAGACGCACCGTCTCCTTTGTTCGGTAAGCTGAGATCCTTCTTTTGGCCTGTGCATCGCGACGAGTTGAAAGTCTTTACCCTGATGCTCGTTATCTTTTTCTTGATCTGCCTCAACTACACATTGCTCCGCACCGTTAAGGACGCTCTCGTCGTAACCGCCAAATCCTCCGGCGCCGATGCCCTCCCTTTTATCAAGACCTATGCGATCCTTCCGATGTCGCTGCTCATGATGCTCCTCTTCACAAGGCTTTCGAACCGCTTCAATACGGAGAAAGTTTTTTATGTGATGATCAGCATCTTTATCTCCTTTTTCGTCCTTTTTTCATTCGTCGTCTACCCCTACCACGAATACCTCCACCCTCATCAATTTGCCGACCAATGCGAAAAGCTGCTCCCCGCCGGTTTCCATGGACTGATCTCCCTATTCCGCAACTGGACGTTTACCGCCTACTACGTCATGTCGGAGCTGTGGAGCCCCGCCATCGTGACCGTCCTCTTCTGGGGATTTGTCAATGAGATCACCTCCGTAGAGGCCGCAAAGCGCTTTTATCCCATCCTGGCCGTCATCGCCAACCTCGCCTCCATTTTCTCCGGCAACCTCGCCACCTTTATCGCTAATTTAGGGATCAGCCTCAACGCCGAACAAGGCACCGACGCGTGGGCCCACTCCCTCATGATGATGTCGCTTGTGATCTTTATCGCCGGCCTGGCGACCATGATGGTTTTCCGCTGGCTCAATAAGTCCATTATCAATAACCCCCTTGCCAAATCGGGCTCCTTCAAGGTCAACCAGAAAGACCCCTCGATTAAAATGGGCCTCAGAAAGAACTTCTCATTCCTGGCTAAATCCCCCTACCTCCTCTACATCGCTGTGATCGTTCTCGCCTTCAATATCGCGATGAACCTCACCGAAGTGCTCTGGAAAGACCAGCTCCACCAACTCTGCAAAACACCTAACGAATATTTAGCTTACATGGGCAAGGTGAGCATCGCGATCGGGATTGTGGCCACCATTTCGGCCCTCCTCTGCGGTAAAGTCATCGAGCGCTTTAACTGGACCGCCGGCGCCCTTGTCACCCCCATAATCCTGCTCGTGACAGGCATTGGCTTCTTCTCTTTCCTCTTCTTTGAGAACATCGGGATGGAGAGCCTTTCGATGTTCTTCGGCGCCACCCCGCTAACCATCGCCGTCTTTTTCGGCGCAATGCAGCACAGCTTGAGCCGCGCCTCTAAATACACGTTCTTCGACTCGACCAAGGAAATGGCCTTTATTCCCCTTAACCGAGAGAGCAAGCTCAAAGGGAAAGCTGCCATCGACGGCGTCGGTTCGCGCCTTGGAAAATCGGGAAGCGCCCTCTTCTATCAAGGCCTTCTCATGACCTTGGGCTCCCTATCGCAGACCCTTCCTTATGTCGCGTTCTTCCTCCTCCTCGTCATTGTAGGATGGATCATTGCTGTTCGCCGCTTAGGCCGCGAATTCCAAAAAACACAAGCGCCTGGATTCCAGGCAGATGAAGCCAACCCGCAGCAAGTTCTCTAATAAATTTGCTTGCAATTTCATCAACATTCATTGATTATGCTATAATTAAACCCAAACTACTTGAGAAATTGGGAATTCGGCCAGAAGGCCCCCCAAAATTTTTGTTAAGGACTACTAGAGGCAAGGCGCGAGTGAGAACAAAAATTCTGGGGCAAGGCCGACGCAGCCGAAAACCAACTTTTCAAGTTGTTTGGGTGAATATATGGGGGTGTAAAGGTTTCGACTTAGAAACAATGTATGAGTGGCATGCGGAGGTTTGTCAGTTGGCCTCCTTAAAAAGCTGACAAAAACCATAAATGCAGAACCAGAAATGGGACTTGCAGCTTAATTTATACCTAACAGTGTAAGTTGAGCCGATAGCCTAGTGCCTGACCAGGAGCGCTAGTATCTATTGTCATTAACCCTGGTGTGGCCCTTTTTTCTGGCGCATCGGAAAGGTGTCCGAGACAAATGGTGAACCAAGTGAATATTAATGGGGCGTCTTCCAACAATATTCACTAATTTTGGAGACGATAAGCATGTAGTCATTCCTATTGAGTTTGCTAAGGACGAGAGTTCGATTCTCTCCACCTCCAATGAAACAGGCCTCGGTTTTCCGAGGCCTTTTTTATTGGAGGTGAGCAAGGCAACAGTTTGCCTTGCGTGAGAGAATCGAGTTGAGGTCGATGTTTTTTAGTACGGAAAACCGACCGAGACCGCCGGCCCGGCAGACTAGGGGCATTGCCCCTAGCGAGAGGGATTCTCTCCACCTCCAAATTCGGTGTTTCAAAAAGAAAAGCCCTTGGATTGGGCCAGATTTCTGCTACCGCGACGAAGGTAACCCTAGATGGTTTGCCGAGGAGCAGTAGTCAGAAAGATGGTTCGAGCCAGGGGCATCTACTTTGAACAAACCGGATTTGGAGGTGGCAACCTCCATTCTGCAACGAATCATTGACCCACTCCCCCTCCTCCGAAAGAGGCTTAGATTGCGGGCCTTTATGCTTTGAAGAATTGTGGATTGGAGGTAGGACTTCTGACCCAGCGACCGAGGAATTTTCCCGACCTATTTCTTCATAATTATCATGCATTTAGATACAATGTCATAATGGTTAAATAATGAACAGCAAGCAGAATTATGTTAAAAACAAAGTAGATAAAAAAGCAAACTGCTCTAAGCTACATGTTGTTGATCAGAGGAACACCATGTTTAAAATTGCAGCGATGATGTTACTTTGAACACTATTTGTAGAGGGTTTTGCTGGCGCTGCAGGACCGGAATCTTGCTACAGGACGGGAATGTCTATGACTGAAAAGAAACTTGTTGTTATTACAGGAGCGACTAAAGGTATCGGGCTTGGGCGTGTTGGAAAATTCATCAATTGTGGGTGGAGAGTAGCAGGTTGTGGACGGTCGGTCAAAGCTGTTCAGGAGCTACAAAACAAATATGGGTCTGAGAATCTGTTTTCTGTAGTAGATATCAAGGACGATGGATCAGTTGCCAAGTGGGCTAAAGAAGTCGCCTGAAAAATGGGAAATCCCTTAATTCTGATTAACAATGCCGCATTAATTAATCATCCAAAAGTGCTTTGGGAAATCCCCTCTGCTGAATTTGCTGATATCATGGATACCAATCTATTGGGCACGGTTAATACGCTGCGCCATTTTATTCCGTTGATGCTTCAAAAAGGAAAAGGAATAATCGTCAATATGTCTTCCGGATGGGGAATGAATGGGAAAGTAACGTTTTCGCCTTATTGGGCAGGTTGGGAAAATTTTTCACCTTATTGTGCGTCGAAATTTGCTATCGAAGAGCTCACGCAATCGTTGTCTCTGGAGCTGCCCGAGGGATTAAGGGATCGTATAAAAATAACTTTTACAAATCCCTAGAAGAAATCGTGTCTTATACGAGTTAAATTTCTACCGCTTTCTTAGTACTCTACTTCAAATACCACAACTGGAGAAATGACATAATTCCACTCACCACGAAATTGATTTTTTGTTATTGCAATTCCAGCAAAATCCTTTTCATCTACTTTTTTTCCTTTGCGATACTCCCTATAATCGATCTGTGCTTGTATTTTCAGACCTTTAGTCGTTTTAGTATTTCCTATCAGTTGTACAACGGTTTCTTGACTGATAAGAGGGACCCCTCGCCAATTTTGAGAGATGTAACTGAACATCTTATGCTCAATCTTATTCCATGTGCTTGTTCCTGGCGGAAAGTGACAAACATGAATCTCTAGATCTAATTCGTTTGCGAGCTTCTGCTGCACACCATAATCGACGGCTTTTTTCATCCAAACAATGGGAAATTCTCTGATATTTTTTTTCGAATTACACTCTTATAAGTCATCTATCTATTTGCCCTGTAAAAAAACCATTTTTATCTATGAGATCTTGTAAATGTTATTTTTATACAGCTTGGACAAAAAAAAGAAAATCAAAAAATGATCAAATGTGCACAAATGTTTGTTAAAGGCCCCATGAATAGATGTTGATGATGAAAAGCGGGAAGAGGCTATTCGAAGTTTTGATGGGAAATAAGGAAATTGATAGAATTTTATCTCGTATAAGACACGATTTCTCCTAGGGATTTGTAAAAGTTATTTTTAAATGACCCCTTAAGTAGATAAAAATTTATTTTATACTTGACTTTATATTTATCAAGCCTTAATATTATTATTGTATAATATTTTATAAATGCAGGGGAATAAATTAAGATGTCCATACAGCCAGAGAAGATTTCGATTCAAGATGCCATAAAATATTTACAGGAAGAGTCAAGAAGTGGCTTTTCCGGCGTCAAATCTCAAAAGTGCGCGGAATTCCTGCGGATAAAGAGCCAATTCAAACAAGCGGCTGACACCGCCTATCCGGAATTTCGAGAGCTTTACCGACGCCTTGAAGACTCGAAGCTCCTTCTTCGAAACATCCGAAAATTCAATGGCGAGCTTAAGTCAAGACACGTGCCTAAAGCAGAGCGGGCAAAACAAGTGGAGCAGAAACTGGAAGAGCTGGCCGTGAAAATAAGTCGAGCACAGGAAAAGGCGATTGCGATTGTCGAAAAGATAAAATGGTTCCATGGGACCAGCAGCGCTTCTCAACCTGTTCTGAGCCGAACCGGAAAGACCCTGAAGCCGACAGGTATACTGCTGGATGAGGGGTTTGCCCCCATGTGCGGGGAGTTGGGCGCTGGTGTATTATCCGATGGAGTAAACCAGAGTTCCCTCTCGGTCGGAACTATTGCCCTAATCGACATGTGCTGGAACTATGCCTTCAGAATCAGCAACTCCTTTTCACGGGAGAAATTCACAATGGATTTGAAAGGCTTTTTCCAGACAAAACTCACTCAACTAAAAAAATACATGAGCCAGGAGGAGTGTAATTCAGACCTGATCGAGATGCTTCAATTGAAGCAGTGGCATCCGAAAGAGTTTCAAGAGTTTTGCCAGGAGCATTTAGAGGAGATAAAACAGCTTGTTTCCGAAGCGAGACAAGCCCATTTTTCTCCGAAGGAGCGGCAGGTGCTGAAAATGCTCGATTATGACATAAACCGGCTGATCCTGGCCAAGAGCGATCCAGAAGCAAGAGCTCAGGTTTTAAAGGATTTCCCCGAGATCAATGAAAAGGATCTTCTAGAATGCCTAAATAAAAAGGAGGGGTTTTGCGGGTTAAACTACTTGAAAAAGCCTTATGATCTCAGTCTGAATTACCGTCTGTACCCTTCTATCGTTTTATTGCAAATAGTTGAGCTGAGAACCCAAGGATTTTACGAATATCGACCTCTCAAAGCTCATTTACCCATTATCACCCGGACAGAACTTGATAGCGCGTTGTACCAAGGAGTGAACGGGATCCTGAATGTTCTCTTGAATCTAGATGAGCCAAGCCGATCGGCATCCACGCGAGAGGAAATCGAGAGGGCCTTAGCGGAATATAAAGAAGGCATCGAGAATTTACGAAATGAAATCCCCCCTAACGAAGAGGGTGCTGCCGACTGCCGCGAACAGGTCCAAATGTATGAAGCCCTCCTTTGCACGAAGGAGGAATTGGACGAGGCGCTTGAGAATCCCGAGAAGGAAATGAGCCTTTTAAAAAGGTTTCCTGTATTGCAAGAGAAAGGAATCCGGGCGTTTCTCGAAAAACCTATCAATCTGAGAGATCTTTTTTCACTACCTCATCAGACTCCCGCAGATCAAATCGCCCTGACCTGGCAGATCAGACTCCACCACTGCCATGCTCTTAAAAATATCAATTATTCTGGGTCTAACGAGCATTTCGAAGAGCTGCTCGGAGCTCCTTATACTGTAGAGCATTACCTCAATAAAGCCTTTCGGAGTTTTTTGAAAGAAGGCGTAAAATCGAAAAGTAGATATCACGAGAGAAAGCTCGCTCGTCTGCAGAAGCTCTTTGAAGAAGCACCCGCGACACATTTCTCAAACGAAGAAATGGACACGATAGAGCATCCTTACCCCATTCTGATCGGATCGACGAGCTCGCCTTGCCGCTCGCTTTTCCAAAGTGTAATCGAGAGTTCGATTGCGAGACTCGAAATGAGAATCAGCAAAGCACGCTATGGGGGCGAAATCGACATTGTCTTTGTACCGAAGGTGAAAAAAGCCGAGATGAAAGCATGGCTTTCCGCCAATGGAGCGGGGCAATCCGTGAGGGTTGTGAGCGCTGATATAATCTCAATCATCCAAAACCTTCCTCTGGAACTGATCCCTGGAAAAGATGCGGTCGTTTCGGGCTCGCAGCTCTTTTCCAAAGAGTCTCTGGAAAGGGCAAATCAGCTGGCGAATACCGTCGCGCTGCCTCCTTATCGAACACCCTATCCGAACGGCTGTCAAAGGAAGCATCATGGAGTGCCGCACGCAGTTCGGGTGATGCTCTGGTCAATCCTCCTGGCAGAGCTTTATCATGAGGCCGGGAGAAAAATCGACGTGAATCCTGCCTCCCTGATTGCTGCCGCCGGCCTCCATGATGCCGCAAGAGAGAATGATGGAGTGGACATGTGGGATCGGCAAAGCGGCGAGATGGCGCAAGCGGCCCTGGAAACGCTCCAAGATCCGCACGCTGCATTTCTGGGAAAATGTGTCGCGGAGAAAGACAGCAAAGAGGAGCTGCCTCTGGAGAAAAAAATCATCCACGACGCGGACTGCCTCGAAATCCAGCGCTGCTTGGTTTCCCCCGAGGATTTCCGGATGTCCTATCTCTTCCTCCATCAGGATCTGGGTTCCGAACTCTCCTATGAACTCTCTCAGGAGGCCAAGGAATTCATCAGTTTGACGGAATCCCCGAAGATAAAATCGCTCCTCGAGGCCTCTGAAGAGCCTTTGAAGCTTCTGCTCCAGATCCTGGACTATGCCGGAGCGGCGCACGCGAAGTTCTCTTTGATGAGAAGGTACCTCTACGCCACCTACAAGCAGAGCGGACTAGCTAAGGAGCCGAATGAAACTTTAAAAGCCCTAATACAAAGCTGGGAGAAGTAAAGAGATGTCTATACAGCCAGGAAAGTTTTTTCTCCGATCGCCGCGCCTTATGTAAGTGTAAAGCCGTATCGTTGACTGGGATGAGCCGATCCTAGCTCCAAAAGAACGCGATCTCATGTTTATTGGCGGCGGCGTTGGGAATGTGTGGAATAAGCCGCATGAGGAAAAATTATTTTATCAAGGTTACGGGAGAACGGAGATTGATTTGACCATCTTGTCCTATTACCGGCATGAACGGATTGTAGAAGACATCGCCATTTACAGTCAGGAGTTACTTTTGACAACGGCAGGAGGCGAGAATAGACACAAGATGTACAGACATTTCATAGACATGTTTGCACCGCAAGGAGTGGTAGAGATCGCTTTCAAAACTAACAAAGGGTTAGCTATCTAAAGTTGCATCAAGTATCCCACCCCTAAAGGGGCAGGATTGCGGCGAGAGCACCGTTCAATACTGATTTAGCGAAAGCCACCCGTTATAACTAGTGTCTCGCTAGTTATCCATGCGGAATCATCGGAAGCAAAAAACACGACAGCTTTAATTATATCTTTAGGAAGACCAATTCTTCCAAGAGGCGTTCTTGCTTCAACTTTTTTGCGGAGTTCGCTCTCAATAACCCCTGAAGATTGCGTTCCTTCAGTTTGTATGATCCCAGGATTTATGGCGTTTACTCGAATTTTTCTTGAGCCAAGTTCGCATCCTAAAGATTTTGTGATCGAATCAACTGCTGCCTTTGTGGCGCTATAAACAGTCGCATAAGGCGCCCAAGACTTACTCGCAAGAGAACTAATATTGACAATACTTCCTCCTGCTGGATTAAAATACTTAACGGCTGTCTGGCAAGCGAGTAACAATCCCAACACATTTAAATCAAAATGCTTATGAAAATGTTCAACCGTTATTTTTTCTAAAGGAGTAAATTCGTAGAAACCTGCATTGTTAATAAGAATATCAAGTTTTCCAAAAGCCTTTTCCGTTTCAGAAAATAGATGCTCTATATCTTTTTGATTCGTCATATTGGCCTGGATAGCAATTGCTCTGCCACCCCTACGTTCAATGGATTGAACCACAAGCTCTGCTTCTTCTTTGCTTGTAAAGTAATTCACCACCACATAGGCTCCTTCTTCAGCCAGCTCCTTAGCAATAGAAGCTCCAATTCCTTTCGATGCTCCAGTAACAAGCGCTACTTTACCAGTTAACTTTTGTGACATGATCATTCTCCAAATTTATTTAAGTCAATTTAATTGATTTCTTCTTTTAACCATTTGATTTCTAATGCAAGTTGAGCGGTCCCGTATCTCAACGATTTGAGACGAATCGCTTGATGGGGATATTCGGTTAGCTTCTCTAGCCTCTCCTCGATTTTTTTGTATTCGTCATAAGTCTTCTCTGCTTTTTCCAATCTTTCCTCAAATAGGCGGACCATTTCCTTTTCATCTGCAACGAAAAAAAGTTTGAGAAGAAATTCATTGCGCGGAGTTTCTGATCCCGTCGGGCTTTGGAGCCAAGCCTTAAATTCCGCCCGTCCCGTCTCCGCAATCGAAAAGACCTCTTTCTTTTTCTTTCCAACATAGACGACGTTGGATAGCACTTTTCCTTCCCCTGCTAAAACCTTCAACATTGGATAGATCGTCGAGTCGGACTCGCGCCAGAAATAACCTGTCGATCTGCCCATAAACGACTTGATCTCATATCCTGTGTTGAGGCCCTCTAGGAGCATCCCTAAAATCGCGTATCTTGTTTTATTGACTAATTTCATAAAAATACCCAGGTACTGGGCATTTTGTCATAAGCGGCAATTTTTCAGATATACAAATAAATTCTTGATGAACCTATCTCACTATTCCAATTTTAAATGTTTTAAGGGATTTTTGAGCGGATTTGACTTCTGCTTTCGAGGACAATGTGAAAGTCACATGGCCGATAAAGCAGAAATCGAAGGCGCCAAAAAGATCAAAAACAGAAACATTGCAATAGTGAGATAGGTTCATAATTGAAATAAACATTTGACCAATGGTATCGTTCCGGTATGAATCAGCGAATCCAAAAGTTGCTGGTAGGGTTCTCTTTGCCGTTCTCACTGGCATGGAGCGCTGCTGATCAAATCCCCTCTTGCTGCAATGACGAAATAGACTGCGCTCTCTCCACTGAAATGCAAGCGGCTGCATTTTTCCCTCTGGGATCGACCATGCGCCGCATTTATGGGACCCCGCTCCCCCAATTTACCGTAGCGGAAAACTGGCGGTTTCATAGGTCTTGGGACGCCTGGGTGGATCTATCCTATGTATTTGGGAACGGACATTCGAAAGGCGAAAATCATGCATCAACCCATTTGAGCTTGGTGCCGATCTCTGTGGGGATCAAGTATTTTCATCGAGTCAACGACTGCACAGATTTTTATGTGGGCCTTAGCCCTTTGCTACAGCTTTTTGCACACGTCAGATCATTCTTTGAGCGTGCGCAAGCACACATCGGCAAGCAATTTTGGGGCCATTGCTAAATCAGGATTTGTTTATAACCTAAATTCTCATTGGTTCGTTGAGGGCTTCTTCAACTATATGTATCAAAAAGTGTATTTTCATCAGACCGACTCCTCCCCCTTTGTATACCGTTACAGTGCAAACTTAAGCTCGTTACAGCTGGGCGGCGGCATCGGTATAAATTATTAGCGGTGGCGATGTTTAAATTAATCCTCAGTGCGGCAAGCGTTTCATTTTTATGGTCAGCTGCCCTAGGCGCTGCCTAGGCTAACACCGTTTCTACGACGAGGGGCGTCGGCGTGACGCCGGCTGGAATTGCGGTGACCCCTAATAGTCTTTTTGCCTACGTTGCCAATAACAACAATTATGGAATTGTTGGCTGAAACACCATCAGCGTCTTAAATCTAACGACGAACACCCTTTAAACCACAGTTTCTGATCCCAGCTTTAATGAGCCGTACACAGTAAGGACGCTTACACTTAGCCCTCAGATATAAAATAATTTTTATTTAGATTCAAATAAAGTATAAGCTGATTTTTATTACTGGATTTGATATAATATGTATTAAAAGCTAAATAAAACGTATTAATAATTAATTAAAAATAGGTTTATTATGTCAAGTACCATCCTAGGCCCACAAGGCTATAACCCGTTTCTCCCCGCTTCAAAAGCTCCCAGCACAACACAAAAATCTGGAGATGACACGAACTCTCTGATCCAGGGACTAAGCTACTTATACCAAAACGCCCCCAAGGGAACTGTGCGGACCTTGGCCAGTGCGGCATTAGGATATGCGCTCACCTCTAACACCACTGTATCTGCAGTCAGTGCCGTGGCAGGATACTTCTTTCCTTACATTCTAGAAAAACTTTCCCCATCGCAACCTGTTCTCAAGATCGGTGATCGAGAAAATAAGATCCAAGTCGGGGCTGCGAATATTCAAACAAGACTCGCTGGGGCATTGCAAAATGCTGCCAAACAAATGGCGCAGGAAGGGCTCAATGCTTTCAAGTATTTAAATGCGATTTCTACTTTTCCAGGCCACCCACAACAAGGGCACGTTGGGCCTTACGAGACAGGCGTATGCCATGCACAAGGACGAAGACCTACTATGGAAGATGAGCACTTGGCCTCCTCATTTGCTCTAGATATTCAAGGCAAAAAGTACCCCATCCAACTTTTTGGGATCTTTGATGGGCACGGCGGACCCGATGTTTCTAAGTTCGTAAAGCAACATCTGGCAAATGAAGTAAATGCAGCATTAAAACAGCACAATCCCAACGGTCTTACGGATGAAGGGATTTGGAATGCCTTAAAGATGGCCTGCGTCTCCTTGGATAAGAAGATCCCAAGCAAATGGGCGAACCAGGGATCGACCGGAACCATCGCGATGATCTTGGATGGAAAGCTATGGACCGCCAATGTCGGCGATTCAAGAACGGTTTTAGATCAGGCCGGCACCCCTGTTCAGCTGAGTGAAGATGCGAAACCGGGTGATGCGCGATACGAGAAAGGGATCAAAAATCGCAATGGTGTAGTCATGAATGGCCTGCCGCCGCGAGTCAATGGAATCCTTGCTGTGGCCAGAGCTTTTGGAGATCACGGTTTAAATGGCGCTGTCAGCGCAAGACCAAAGATCACCATGCTGCCCCTCAAAAGCATCCCTAAAGAAAGCCATTTGGTTCTATGCTGCGATGGCGTCTGGGACGTCGCCTCAACCGCTCAAGTCGTCAAGGCCGTCCATGCAAACCGCAATGAATCCCCTGCAACCTTAGCTAAAAACATTGTTTATTCTGCCCTCTTGGCAGGTTCTACAGACAATCTTTCTGCAATGGTTGTTAAACTGCCTTAAGCGAGATCGGCCCTTGGCATTTTCCAAGGGCCGTACTTTCTCTATAAATTAAATCCCTATTAGGCAAAACTTCTGTCCATGAAAATGCTCCGCCCAATACCCCTATGTCTTATCATTTTATTTCTTGAGACGGTGCATGCGGGGCTCCTTGAGGACGCAGATGCGATACGCCAAGCCCGTCTCGAGCAAAATGTTGCCATGGCTGAGGGTGACGTCGAACGGGCTGCGCAATTTTGGACAGAGGATATTACACTGCGCCGAGGACTCGGCAGTTCTGTCATGGGGAAAGAGGCCTATCGCGCGCTCATCAAGACGACTCCCAATGAGAAAAGTCTGATCTATGTGCGTGAGCCCGATTTCATTGAGGTCAGCCCAGACTGGCCGCTCGCCTACGAATCGGGCACTTGGTCGGGCAGACGTGGCGGTGCAGAAGGCCCCGTAGGGATTAGCGGCCGCTATGCAGCCCAGTGGGTAAAACGGGAAGGTTCTTGGCTGATCCGCTCGGAAGTTTTTGTGGCCCTCACCTGCAGTGAAACTCCCTGCGTTTGGTCAGCGCTCCCCTGACATATCTCCCCGTTATATTTCCTCAAAGAAACGGAGGAGATATCCATCGGGGTCCTGCACTAAAAACTGTTTGTGCCTGATTTCCTTATCGCCGATTCGGTACCCCTTTTCTTCGAGAGTTAAAAAGAGCGGATAGGCGGCTTTCTTAAACCTTTGGCACAAGCTCTCCACATCATCCACCTCAATCTGTAAGTGCATCCCGCGGCCAAAGGGCTTTTCCATGGACCCCACGGACCACAGTCGGCTTTTTTCATTGATCCCCTCAATCATCAAACGGGCGTGCATGTACCCCAACATCGCGAAGTCATTTTCCGGGCGATCATATATGACTTTAAACCCCGCTAAGCGGGTATAAAAGTCTAAGCTTTTGGCATAATCAAGGACCTTCAGCTCGGGGATAAGAGTCGGGGTCTTTGTCATAGATCTCCTTTTAACGAAAAAGGCCGGAGTTGTGTCTCCAGCCTTTTCTCTATTCAAAAATTTACAATCTTTACTTGGTCAGCTCTTCGGGAAGCTCGTCCAAAGAGGTGATCTTTTCTAGCAAAATGGGATGGACGCATTTGATCCCATAGCCCTGCTCCAAATTCCTTTTGGCAAAGTAGAGTTTGTTAGAATAACTAGAATCAAAAGTCCCGCGAAATTGCGGCATGGGAAGGGGTTTATGTATCACAAATCCCCAATCATCGCTAAAGTTTGCCTCTTCTTGGCCTTGATATCCATAAGGCTCATAGACCGTTGTGGTCGTGCTTGTGCTCCTTCTCTCTCCCTAGGCATCAGCAGTCACTTTTGTTGTGACGACGCCAAAGAGCACTGCAGGACAGGCTTCTCTCAGATGCATCATGACCGCGGAATGGGCAGGAACGGTGATCTCATAGAGCTCGTAGCCAAGCGACACCGGAGAAGCTAAGTTTCCGGGCTTGTCTGTAGGAGGACGCTTGGCCTCTTGAACTTGCACAACCTTGTCAGCATCTGTTTGATTGATGATCGTCAAACCGAATGCCGAGCCCTCAAGGGTAAGCAAAGCAAGGCTTGAGAGCAGGATTTTCTTCATATACATCGGTCTCTCCTTAAGGTGAAATTAATCCGATCAAGATATTTTATGGAGCGATTTACCATCAAGACAAATGGGGAAAAGGTTCTGGAAACTGGCTACAAGGTTCTAATCTGAATAATTTTTGTAGGCAAATTATCTGGATCTTGTTAAAAGAAAATAAAAGGAGTACAACATATGGATTTATCTATATTTTTAGCTGAATTACTAGGACTTTACATGCTGATTATGGCCGCTGAGCTGCTTTTTCGCAGAAAAGAACTCGCCGGCGCTGTCAAAGATCTTGCCGCTTGCAAAGGGCTGATCATTTGTTCAGGATCTTATTCTCTTTTACTGGGTCTTGCGATCGTCATTGCCCATCCTGTTTATGAGATGGATTGGCGCGGGTTTGTGACTTTTATCGGCTATGTGATGATCATAAGGGGCCTCATCCGAGTGACATTCCCCTCTCATCTGCAAAAAGGGCTCTCTGCCATGTTCCGTAAAAGATACTGGGGATTGTTTTTCATCATGCTCATTGTCGGAGCTTATTTGACTTATTCCGGCTTCACAGCGGGCTAGGATTTCTTCAAAAAGCACGTTTTGAGAACAAGCGTGCTTTTTCCTTCTCGACACTCTATCTCTTCCGGATCATCGGTCAAGTGGATATTCTTAAATTTTGTTCCCCTTTTGAGAGTCGTGGAAGATCCTTTTACCTTCAGATCTTTGATCACTGTCACTGAGTCCCCTTCATTGAGTGGGTTGCCGTTGCTGTCTTTTGCGCTCATAATGCCCTTCTTTTGTCATAAAAAGTTCAGCTTATCCAAACTAAAAGCTCTTTTCCATGTAAAAATTGGCCTAGGGTGTGGCTCCAAATCCAACCAAAATCGATATCGCTAAGGGATGTTGCTGTTTCATTGCCCAATAAAGGGGTGATTTCTGTTGTTTTTCATCGCGGGCATTCACATCGACGCCTTTTTTGGCCAAATAGGTAATATGCTCATAGTTCCCTTGATGAGCAGCCCTGCGTAATGCTTGCTCCAAAGAGTCGACTTTGTACGTGGAGAGGATCGTTTTAAATCGGATATAGTTATCGAAAAAAAGTTGGATATATTCGTCTACCGCACAGAACTTTTGGATTTCCGACTCTGAATAGGCCAGTCGGGGCATCGGCGTAAACTTAACCCCATCGTATTGCAGATCGCAGGGAAATTGTTCATTTTCCGCCATGCAAGCGCTGTTAAGCTCATTGAGCGCAAACCTCAAAGGGAAGTTAGGCTCTTTTAAAATCGCCTCTGGGGGCTTAGGACCGAACCGATCGATCGAGAACGATCTGTCTTCCGCGGGATAGTACTTTTCATTTTCCGGTGTGCGATATTTTGACAAAGTATCCTTTTGCAACACTCGGGTCATGATTGCAAGGATCCGAGAAAATTTCTCCTGAAACATCCCTTTGTTTTGATACTGTGTGACATACTCTTTGGGATGAAGGCGCTGATATTCACGATCTGCATCGGGATAAAAAGCCGTACCCCAAAAGTCGATTGGCCCAATGCGGGCAAAGACTTCGGCAACCGACTGCTCGGTTAACTTGCCCCCGTCATGGACAAGAGCTAGCCCCTGATCGCCTTTGGCAAAAATGGCCACGCAACTCTGCAATCCCGTTGTGTAAAAGCCCTGGATCTCAGGCGGTGTTTGATTAAATAGAATTACGGCTGCAGAATCTTGAGCCACTTGAAGATGTCTTGTCATGCGCCTCTCCCCCATAGAATGCGCAGTAGTATCTAGGATTGAGGATTTTTTTTACAAGCGCCAGGTATTGAATTCTAAAGAGATCTATACCGAGAGTGATTCAAAAATCGGGAGCTGCTAAGGAGACGCCTTGATTTTGGGTCAGGCGTAGCCGGCGGCGAAGAAGCTCAACCTGAAGGGTTGGGCGATGCAGGCGAATCCCAAAAGCAATGGCTGTTCGAACGCCGACAGAACCGATTTTTGAATCACGAGCGGTATAAGAAGAAGTAAAATCTGGCCGGGAAGATTTCCCGGCCTTTTTTTGTGTAACGACTACAATCCAGCGTCGAGCAGCTTGTGCTGCGCTTCGGAAAACTCCCCTTGATAAAGAGGTTGCAACCGGTTGATATTGTAAAGTGTGGTCGTAATCGCGACCCCAGCTGGGAAATTAAAAGTTCCGAAAGGATCGGAAATAGTGGATAGCTCCCCGGTTTTCAGGTTAAGAACACTGACATTGTTGGCCGCATAGTTAGGAACATAGGCGTATTTCCCTCCAATGACAAGCCCGGTGGGGCCATTCAACATGGAGTTGGGGTTTGCATCAAGGACCTGTGTAACGGTGTTCGTTTCTAAATCCAGTACGCTGATGGTGTTAGAGTTGTCATTGGCCACATACCCATTGTCCCCATCGATCACGATCGCATCGGGCTCTTGGAAGCTCGGGTCCGAAATTAAATTCACAACAGTATTTGTTCTCGTATCGATCACGTAGATAAAATTGTTATTTATATTAATTGAGGTCACATAAACATAATTTTGTTTGATTGCTATCGCAAACGCCCCCACAACAACTCCAGGCGGACCCAAGATGATAACATCTGTTACCGCATTGGTTCTAGTGTCGATGACGCTAACTTTACTGTTGCCTAGGGGATTTGAACTCTCATTAGCCACATAGATATAATTTCCATCGACTACAAGACCTGTGGGGTAAGCAAAACTAGGATCGTTGATGGTGAGCGCTAGCGTATTGGTACGTGTATCAATAACGCCTATAGAGCCAATTCCCAGAGGTCCTCCACGTTGGTTGGAAACATAGACATAACTTCCGCTCGCTGTGAAAAAAATGGGTTCGGATGGGAATTGTTGCGCATCCACAGTGATCGTTTCCACCACGGTATTGGTCCCCCTGTCTATCACGCTTACCGTATTGGCACCAGAGTTAGCGACGTAGACATAGTTGCCATAGACAAAAACACCTGCCGGGTTAGTCCCCACAGTGATCGTACCGGTAACAGTTTTGGTTTCGGTATCGAAAACGCTGACAGTCGTGCCATTGCTATTTGTCACGTAACCCGTTAATCCCAGAAGTAGGGAAGGGGCTAGGGCGAGAAGAGCGATAAATACATGTGCAATCATAGACAACTTTCTCCTTTGGGAAGTAGGTGTTTGATAGCGACCCTGCTTCACTAAATTTTTTGGGTATAAGGTAGCCATTCGATCCAGGAGAGTCAAGCAAATGTTTTAATAAATCTGATGCACTGGTATAATGCGTACTTACCCATTGAGGTTTTCTAATGAAGTACAACCACTGCGGCATTCCCACTGATGAAATCAAAGAAAATGAGGCCTATATTGAATTGTCCGGGTATAAGTTTTACGCGACACCTTATGAAGCAAACAAATACCATGTGCAGTGGCACCGATTTCCTGAAGGCCACGGCCTTCCCGAGCTTCTCACAAAAGTGCCTCACATCGCCTTTACAGTCGATGATCTCGATAAAGAAATCGAGGGTAAGAAAGTCATCTTGGGGCCCTATTACCCTTTAGAAGGCTACAGGGTGGCCATCATCGATGAAGGCGGGATTCCCATCGAATTCATCGAAACGCAGCTAAGCGATGCAGAAGTCACCGCGCTAGAAAAAGAAAAAATGGATGAATTTCGGTAATCCTACATAGATACAATCAGCATCAAAAAGGCCATCATCCCCATCGCAATGTCTTCAGTCAAGGTCACTGTGGAAAGCGGCACATCAAGAATGGTCCCCATACAGGCGCAGCGCAAATCCAACCCCGCCTTCAACGAACGAACAACCCCGACGGCACTGACTCCCATCACGAGGATCGTGACGAAGTAGGTCAGGATAAGCGCGGTAAACGAAAGATAGGCAAGCCCTAAGGCCAGCTCGATGTAGGGGTAGACATAGGCGTACGGCCGGAATTTTTTTGCTACGAGATCGTACATCTGAAATCCATCGGCAAAACCGGATGGGTGAAAGAGCTTGAGCATGGCGAACTGGCAGAGGAAAAATCCCATGAAAAAATGCATCCAAGCCATAAACCCTTGTTGCGTGCCCCGAGCCACTCCAAAAGAGGCTAAAAGGGCGATCAGGACTAAAACAAAGAGCGGCCAATAACGTTTGAAGTTTTTGGGTTCGGGAATATCTGTATTCATTTACCTCCTAAGATGGGCATTTTTCGTTTGGATATCTTTTTGAGGAGCGATGCGTCGATGTTCAGGTGGGCGCGCTCTGCCTTGCGAGCAGGATTTCTTGGGCCTAAAACTGCGCCCCCCTCTTTGCCTCGGACCGGCTTTACGCCTTGAGATGGTTTGGATTTCTTTTTAGCCATGTCCTCTCGAATCTTAAGATTTTAAACCGGCGAGCTCTCGCATCAGTAGGGCGATGCCCGACCAATCATATTTTCCTCTGCCCTTGTTCATGCTCGTGAGCATTTTCTCATGGAGATCAGAGAGGAACGGCATGGGCACTTGGGCCCTGTCTGCGCAATCTTGCAATAGGCGCATATCTTTCAGCCCCAGGTCTAAAGCAAAGCCCCCTTCCGCATAGCTCCGTTTGCAAATCGTGGGCGTGTAGGCGTGAAAAACGGGAGCGTTGAAAAGAGATGTTCCCCAAATTTCTGCAGCGGTATCTACAGAAATCCCCTCTTTTTCGAGGACGGCGGTCGCCTCCGAAAAACTTTCGATCAGCGAAAGGATCATGAAGTTGGTGCAGAGTTTAAAGAGCGCCGCTTGCGCTGGGCGTACGCCCAGATCATAGATCTTTCCGCTCATTGCTTCCAGCACGGTAGTTGCTGTTTTCTTCGCTTGTTCCTGTCCGGCTAAAAAGATCCATAGCGTCCCCTCTTTGGCACGCTCAGGCCGGCCGCTGACGGGGGCTGCGAGAAAGGCTATCCCTTGTTCCTGATGCTTCTTTTCCATGGCGGTCACAATATCTGGAGACAGGCTGCTCATGGAGATATGGATCGCCGGTTTTTTAGAGGCGTGAAAAATTCCTTGAGGCCCTTCAACAATTTCTGTCAAAGCCGCATCATTAGAGACCATCGTGACGAGGATGTCGCATTGGCCCGCTAGTTCCGCCGGGGACGCTGCCCATCCGCTCCCCTTTTCAAGGATCGGGGCAGCTTTCTCTTTGGAGCGGTTGTAGACGGTGAGAGAAAATCCCTTCTTAAGAACGTTTTGCGCCATGGGAAGTCCCATGTTCCCCAGTCCAATGAATCCCACGCGTGCTTTCATGTGTTGCCTTCCGATGGTTAGATCTCTTAAAGGAAAAAGCGGAATGTGAGGAAACCGCCCCACTGATTCAAGTTTCTATGCGGCAATCCCAGCGTATCCGACTCTCCAATTGGGAAAAACCGATAGTAAGGCGTCAGCTCCATCCAGATGCAGCTGGAAATTTTGTAGCCGATGGGAAGGCGCGCGGCCCAGCCCACCCTCTCTTTCATTTTCCATGCCGCCCCCGACAACCCCCCAATGCTTAAGAATTGGTTGCATACGGGAAGGCAGTCTCCTTGGAGGCCCACCGACCAATTGTCCCACAGGTAGTGCGTATCAAATCCAATGAGCGTGTAGTAGGTGCGGTACTTTAAAGTGATCGCTGCCACAGAATTATAGCCATGTTTATGGTCCTTCAAACAATCAAAACCCACCCCTACATAAGGAGTGAACATCCAACAGGAAGAGGGCGCAAAAGTGTACCCCGCGACAAATTCTGAATACCATTCCAGTTCGTTGCTTTTCTGGGAATGAGCGGAAAGCTCTCCCACGTTGACGACATTGCGCCACTCGCCAAAAAAGGACTTGGACGTTTCATAAGTGAGTTTGGCGATACCGCCTCCGGTGCTTCCCTTAAATGTGGGAGGCGACTCAAACGACATCCATGTATATTGTCCGCCTAAAGAGAGCGACCATGCCGGTCTGTCCTCGCAGCACCTGACAGGTTTAGGTTCGCACTGCACCACCATGGGCTGGATGGAGTCTTGTTGTTCCGCACAAAGCCCTCCTGCAACAAAAAGTAAAAGGATGAAGGCGCCGCGCCAATCTTTATTGGGTAATTTCATAATGATCCTGTTCAAGTTCACCAAGTTAAATTATATTTTTAGCCGAACCGTCATTTCGCTACAAGCTATTTACCGAAGAATAAACGGCGCATGCGAGCCGTTCCGATTTTGAAAGCCAACTCTTGAAAAGTCACAAAAATGAAGAGCAGCATGAGATAGTAGGCCTGGACTGAGATGAAAAGGTTCCAATTCACCTGATCGAAAAATCGGTCGAGATCTTCTTGAAAAGTTCCTTCCTGTCCGAATAAGAAGGGAGTGAACTGGATGCAAAAACGGACCAGCAATAGAAGGATCCAATAGACGGCGGTTTTCCAAAAGATGATGTAGATCAGCGGCCGTTTTCTAAAGAGCTGAATGATTGGAATGTGATCTACGATGAGAACAATTTTGGCGATCAGCGCGGCTGCGATCGCAATCTCTAAAAATCTAAACGGAGTGACACCGATCCGTTCAAAAAGAAACGCCTCGATCCAATTGATCAGCGTAAAAGAGACGAGAAAAAAGAAAAAGATAGGCAGGATGTGATAGAGCTCTTTCTTCATCCATAATAGCGCGCGCATCAAAGCCTCATCTAGGAGTTGTCTATGAACCTATCTCAGTATTCCAGAAACATGCTATTTGATTCTTTTTCCACATATTTCGGAGCCGCTTCTTGGCCTACTTATTCAAGTATGTCCTGCGAAGCGGCTCCAAAATATGTGAAAAAATCATTCAAAAATCAACGTTTTCGAATACTGAGATAGGTTCATTACACTACATACACAAAAACCATCCACTAACCAACATTTTTGGTGATATGACCAAAAAAGTTGCTGGTTTTTATTGCACCCGCTCCAGGAATGGAATGGTCCACGCCTTGACATCCTCAAGTAGATGGACAACGTCCCTCGTTGGCGGATAGGAGCGCGGGATCAGGTAAAATGGGCCCAACGGCGCGGGCAGCCAATTCGACTCCTTGTCCTTACCGGGGCTTGTCTTCTGAATGTAAATCGTAAATGAGCCGTCGCCATTTTTTTTAAGGTCAGACGTGTCGCTCCCTAGCATGTAGCGGTTCATCGGGTTGGAAACCGTATAGTTGTTGGACGCATCATAGAGAGTGATCGACCAAAAGCCCGGCTTCTCGAACGGGATCCCCTCTTTGAATGTCATTGTATACCTATTCTCGCCGGTGAGGGCCGCTCCCTGTTTGTCCTGGGTATACATCCAATAGATAGCCTCTGCGGGCTGGTTTGCGGTGAGCCCCACGCGGGCAATGATCGCGCGCGTTCTGTAATCGGTCCCAAATTTCCCGATGGTGGGAGGCGCAATGCTGGCCCCTTGGATGAACGTCCCAATCGAAAGATGGGAGAGCATCTCCCCGATTTCGGAGGCTGCCCGCTTCATGGCGTCCAGGACAGCGGGCTTAAGCTTCGTGCGATCCCAATGCTTCCCATATTCTATACCAAGCGGTTTGAAGAGCGGGAGCAATGCTGTGAGTTGATCTTTAGGAGGCGGATTTTCTTTGAGAGCGGCAGCCAAAATCTCCCAAAATTGGAGCGGATCTGTATACTCCATCACGCTGAGCGGCAGCGCAGGATTGACCACCTTGGGCACAATGAAGTCATAACTGGGAGCCATGAGCCCCGGCCTTCTCATATGTTTTGCAAAAGAGGTGGGCTTAATTGCCTCCAAGACCTTTTTCGCTCCCTCGAGATCTATCTCTCCCCTGCTGTAGATGTGCACGCGCGGCTGAATGAGAACCCAAGGCGTGGGGCAATTAATCCGCTCAACCCCATCGGGAACTGTTCCCTTCCACCCAGGGCCGGCAAGGAGAAATTTACCTCCTTTGTAACCTGTGCTCTTTCCGCCGATATAGGCAAATGCATTGGTCCACATATCGAGGATTTCCACCATGTAGTAGCGCCCTTCGGAATCGGGTGCCTCGATGAGGATCGGCTCCTGGCGCAAGTCCATGAATCCAAAGCCATAGATCACGTTCACATTCGGGGTGACATAGCCTGCGACTTTAGAGAGGGCGGGCGTGGAAATGTTTTCCATGCGCCAGAGCGTGTTCGGCGGCGCTTTTGCCGAGGGGCCCAAGGCGACATGGTCCCTAAAGGCATACATCGTCACGAGCGGCCCTCCCCAGGTCGCCGCCTGAAGTGCAAGGGAATAGGTCCACGCGTAGTCCCCTTCCATAGGATCTACTACCGGGACCTGGTCGGCAGCGGCAGATCGGGTGAAGAGTTGGAGGACAAGAACTGCGGACAACGCCATCTTTTTCATGGTTTTAATCTTTCCTCGAGTTGTTCTTTTGTAAAGCATGCGATCTTTAGGCGCTTGATGCGGGAAGTGGCGCCGCTGACCATTTCGATATGCGATTTGGCAATCCCAAGCTGCTTGGCAAGAAAAGCGATCAGCTCCTCATTGACTTGCCCTTTTTCCGGGACGCCTTTAATGCGCAGGCGCAGAACTCCCTCTGTCCAATCGAGGATCTGATTTTTAGAGGCGTTGGGCGTTACTTTGATCTGAATGATGGTCATTTCCCGAAGTCCACCAGAATGGAGGATTTTAGGCAAGGGTGGACCTATCTCTCCCTTCCAATTGCGGAAGGAAGAGACCGGCTGAAATTAGAGCTCTTGTTCCACGGTGCAATTTGTGCGATCGACGCTGTACTTAATCTTGTAAGTGAGGACATCCCATCCGTCGTCATTGGTAGCGACGCCGAGCACCTCGATTTTCTTCGGCTTGATATAGCCAAGGACTAGGTCTGGAGAGTCTTGGGCAAGAAGAAGAAAATCGTAGAAGGAGGCCGCAATCGCGGGATCCCGTTTTACATTGGAGGCCACCTCTTCGCGCAGGGCCTTTCCTGTGAGGGCCGGATGAGTCGCCCATTGTTTCAGGTATCCGTCGCTGAACTCCAGACATACAGGACCGAGTTCCTGAGGATCTTTGATCGAGGCTTTTAACACTGTATCGACAAAACGGTGTTTAAATTGGGCAGCTGCATAAAGCCTGGAGGATTTTTCAGCATGTTCCAGAACGAACTGCAGCTCATCTTTAATCTCGGGCAGACGGGCCAGAACTTCGGGAAATGACTCCAAGTAACCTAGCATATCATACTGAGCTAATGCTTTTCGGTAGATCAATTCGGGATTCTGCTCTAACGTCTCAGCGTCAAGTTTTGCAACTTGTGCGGAATAGAATTCCAGCAGCAGTTCCTCCTCATCTTAATCTGAATGGTTGTTGTATTGGATCTCATGGGCCTGCTTCCGAACCTCCTGGATGAGATCAGCGGCAAAAGCTCCTGCTGAGCACATTAAAATCATTAGCGCGTTTAAAAATTTCATGAAAATCTCCTTCGGTGGTTGATATACGAAGAGTTGTACCACGAAAAAAGAGTTAACGGCAAGAAAAGCGCGGTCTTAGCGTTGAACCTTTCCGGGATTCACAACATGATGCCGAATGGACAAAGGATCTTTATTATTGCCGTTATTCGGCACCTTGGAGGCGTACGTCACATGGATCAGCCCTGTCTCTTCGTCGAAAACGCAGGCGGGGAACTCTCCCGATTCTTGATCAATGGTGATGGGGGCCGACCATTGGCTTCCGCCATCAGTAGAGACGGCCATTTCGAGGGTGTCCCGGCTTTCTAAAAAGTTTCCGAATGCGAAAACGACATTATCTTTCCCGGGTAGATTAACGACATCCAAGCCAGAGTCGCAATTGGGCAGCATCGAGTCGACCAGCTTGGTGGGCCACACAAATCCCTCCGCAGGATCTTTAGGCAGCGTAAATACCGCGGTGAGAGCGTACCCTTTACTGCGATTGCGGCAGAGCATGCGCACATAGGTTTGCTCATTTCCTATGAACGTACAGAACGTCGGTTCAATCGCTCCAAAAGCGCTATCGCCGTTTAGCTCGGGAGATTGGTGCCATTGCTTGGTCAGACGATCGTAGATTTCGATTCGGGCGGCCGTACTCTTCTCCTCCTTTGCACCTGTTATTTCCATGGAGGATCCAAATACTAAATATCTGCCAACAGCGAGCGGCTTGCACTTCGTAGGGGCGATGATGCCGGCAGGCAACGCTTCGGATGTGAAGGTGGCGCATCCGTCAGTGGAGCGATACATATAGCTGCGCATTTTCGCAGTGTCGTAGTTGTTTGCTTGCATTCCCAAGCGGAAAAACAAGAAATAGTCTTTGGAGTAAGGATCAGCATTGCAGATCACCGGGCTCGAGCAAAACTCACCCTGCTCCTGGGGGGTATAAAACGTCTCTTTAGTCCAAGCGCCCTTAACTTCTTGAAAGATGAGAAGGCTTTTGGTCTCGGTTTTAAGATTGCGTCCATTGGTCACGACGATCATCCCCTCAGGGCCTTTGACAATTCCTGAGCTATGTCCGCGGCTATCTAAGTCGATCCATTCCTTTTGCCATGGACTTACCTCTTCAACAAGAGTGAACAGCGCCGGTGAAGTTGCCGCCATAGGAGCTATAGAGAGCGCCCCTGCAAGGCCGAGCTGAACTGCACAACTCATAAATGTCTCCAGAATGTCAAATAATGCGGAGGTTATAGCAAAACAGGAAGGTAAATTCAATTATTACACAATCGATTAAAAGTCAGCGAGTTAAGCAACACACCCGACGGGTTCTTAACATTGAGTTTAAAGCACTTCGGTCGGATACAATCAAACAGGTATTGTACCCAAATCTCTATTTACGGCAACGAGCGTTTGTCACAGACTAGTAGTCCTTAACAAAAATTCTTGGAGTAATTTCGGCGTCAAAGCCGCTCAAATCGACGATCGCAAGTTGATTCGTATTAGATTAATACGGATCAACTTGCGAAGCTACGCGGTCGTCGATTTCAGTGAGCTTTCA
>VFKB01000004.1 GCA_009885755.1 Parachlamydiales bacterium
ACGAGGTATCGTCGTCAGAGGAAAGAGCTTTGGAAGCTCTCCGAAGAGAATGCTGAGGAGACTTGTATGGCTGGATAGCTGTCAACAAAAAAATTTGGGAAACTCAAGTCCTTCCAGTGCTAATTAGGTTATTAACCCTGCCTGCAAGCGCGCTTAGCGAAGCAACAGGATGAAATATCGCACTCCAAAAGCTAGAATTTGTCACACCTTGAATTGCCAGCATTGTATCCTTATTGTTCTTTGATTCAATTTTCTCAGCTGCCGCCTAAAGACGCTAAACTGCGTTGTACGGGTTGTCTGTTGCTGAGTCTAAAAAGCTGTAAACCCGCGCAACCTAAGAAAACTAAAAGTGTATTTTGGATAAACGTCCGCGCATCTTCACTAGAGCAGGATTCTTCACGATTGCACGCATTGAGGAATTCATAACTCTCCCTTGCCAGGAAGCCTACAGCCCCAATCGCTGCCGGCAGGGCATAGGATCCCATCTGAGTAAAAAGCTGGTTGACCCGGTTTGAGAGATTTCCTAAAGAAGCTATCGGGCTAGATACTGCTCCCAAAAAGCCGTTTGAAATCGCTTGAATTGCCATAAATTACACCTGTTTGTTTTGTTAATTATAGTTATTATATTATAGCAAATTAAACATTTTAATTACATAAAATTAACAATTAAATAGTTTTGAATATAATCTACTAATTGTCAGCATGTTAGGACATTCTAAAATGAGATGTTAAAACAATTCTTTAATCTGACAGGGTAAAAAGGAATTACTATTATCCCCTTGTGCGATTTTCCCAATCCCTCTATGATGGGGGTTGAATATGACAAAAAGTAAAACATCTCCCTCGAAAGAAAATTTCAATCAAAAACAGTACGACAACTTCAGCAAAGTTATCCTCCAATTCCTCAGCGGCCGCAATTATGCGCCGATGGGACAGACCGCTCTATTTAAAGCCTTAAACATCCCTCCCCAATTCCATGATCTCTGCAAAAAGATCATGAGCGACCTACTCAGGGAAGGGATCGTGGTCGTCAATAAAAAGCAATTCTCTATGAAAGTGGAAAAACAGGAGACGATCACAGGCACCCTCCGCGTCCATACGCGGGGCTTTGGTTTTATGGTTCCCGACCATCCTGCCGAATCGCCTCAAGATGTTTTTATCCCCAAACACCTGACCGATGGCGCTGTTGATGGAGACCGCGTCGAAGTGGTCGTCGATCTCGAGTCCCAATCGGAAAAAGGGCCCGAAGGGCGCGTCGTCTCGATCTTGAAGCGCGGCCGCACCCACTTGGCGGGCACGATCCACCACTTTGGCAAAAAAGGCGAAATGGTCGCTTATGTGCCTCTACTTGGAAGCACAAAACCCGCGATCGTTCAAGTGCCTGATAAAACCCCGCTGAACGTGGGCGACCGGATCATCATGAAGGTGGTCGAATGGGGCTCGATGCAAAAAGAGACGGTTTGCGAGCTCTCGCACATCATCGGCAATATTGAAGATCCCTCGATCGACAATCAAGCGGCGATCGAAGAGTTTGATCTGCACAATATTTTCCCGAAAAAGGCCATTGATGAGGCCCTCGCTTACGGCGATGAGGTGAGCAAGGCCGACATGAAGGGACGGGAAGATTTCACCAAAGTAGAGACGTTCACGATCGATCCCGACACCGCCAAAGACTTCGACGATGCGCTCTCGCTGCAAAAAGATGAAAACGGCAATTATTTACTGATTGTCCACATCGCCGACGTCGCCCACTACGTGAAGCCCGGCTCCTATTTGGACCAGGAGGCGGCCGTGCGCTGCAACTCCACCTATTTTCCCGGCTTTTGTTTGCCGATGCTCCCCGAAGAGCTCTCGAACAACCTGTGCAGTCTAAAAGCCAAAGTCATCCGCTTGACGGTTTCTGTAGCCATGATGTTCGATAAAGAAGGGACGCTTATCAATCACCGGATCCTGCGCGGCTTTATCAAAAGCGCGAAACGTTTTACTTATGAAGAGGCCTTTGAGGTCATCGAAGGGAAGAAAAAAAGTCCCTATGGAGAAACTCTACATCGGATGGTCGAGCTCTGCCGACTTCTCAAGAAAAAACGGTATCAGCGCGGAAGCATCGACTTTGCCCTCTCAGACACGTTCGTCGAGATCAACGCTAAGGGCGAACCGATAGGCATCAAGACAGTGGAATATGATATTTCTCACCAGCTCGTCGAAGAGTTCATGTTGAAGGCTAATGAAGTGGTCGCTAAACACCTCACCGATGCGAAAAAACCGGTCCTCTACCGAATCCACGAAGAGCCTGCGGAAGAGAACTTCCAAGACTTTTTGGCGCTTGCACGCTTTTTAGGATTTACGATCCCCGAGAAGCCGACGACGCAGGACTTGCAGAAGCTCTTCGAGCTCGCAAAAAAAACGCCGTTTGCGCATCAGCTCTCTGTCGGATTTATCCGCAGCATGAAGCTGGCGTGCTATTCGCCAGAAAATATCGGCCACTTCGGCCTGTCGCTCGAATATTATTGCCACTTCACCAGCCCCATCCGGCGGTACACCGACCTGATCACCGAGCGGGTGCTGTTCAACGAAGAGCCCAAAGACCTCAACTTTGAAAAGATCGCTTTGGACTGCTCCGATCAAGAACGGGTCAGCTTTAAAGCCGAATCGAGCGTCAAGCTGCTCAAGAAGCTGCGCCTCCTGCAAAAATACTTCAACGAGGACCCGCTCAGAATTTACCCTGTAGTAGTGACAAAGATCAAGCCATTCGGCCTCTTCTTTGAGATGCCCCAGATCGCGCTCGAAGGTTTTTTGCACATCTCCGAGCTTGGCAACGACTACTTCTACCACAATCCCGAACGGAACAACCTCACGGGACGCAGCTCAGGACGGATCCTTTCCTTGGGAGACACGATCAACGTCGCTCTGATGTCGCTCGATTGCATCCTCCTAGAAACAAAGTGGATGATAAAAAAATAAGTCATGGCCCCCGAAACTCTCGATGAAATCTTGGTCCTCGCTGAGGAAGCTGAAGAGCAGCCTCCGCCGCCACTCGGTGGAATCCCCAAACAATGGGTACCCGGGTGGTTCCGCTGGCCGATCTGTGTCATGGTACTTCCGTGGAACTTATTCGACCTCTATCTGCAAAAACTCGCTACCCTCATCATCCGCCCCCCCTACCGCAAAGAGGGAGAGTGTTTGAAAAGAGGCAACTGCTGCCATTACATTTTGATCCCCGAGCCGAAAGGTCTCTTGGGGCGTCTGAACTTCTTTTTCAACACGCAGATTTATGGATTTTATCCGCGCTACAAAGAACCCTATGAGTATGATGGAAACAAGGTCGTCGTCATGGGCTGCCGCTATCTGCAAAAAGATGGGAGCTGCGGCAATTATCGCTTGCGGCCCGTCGTATGCCGCAAATGGCCTGTGATCGAAATTTTTGGGCAACCGCGCATACTCAAAGGGTGCGGATTTAAGGCGATTCCGAAAGAGACCCCCAAGCCCAAAAGGTCTCCTCTCGACATCATACAGTAAGATTGCTCCTTTTCTTCTTGAAAATTGCGCCCAAACCCTCATAATGGGCTTTATATGAGAAAGTATTTTATTACGGGCCTAGTGATCCTCCTCCCTGTCGCCATCACGATCGCGATCATCCTCTTCTTCGTCAACCTACTGACCCAGCCGTTCGTCGGCGCGATGACCTCTTTTCTCTCCGATTTCCATATCGTCAACACCGGCTTTTTATTCTTCTCGCCGCAGCAAGTGCTCGAATATGGAAGTAAATTACTCATCCTAATTTTGATCTTCGCGCTCGTCGTTTCTTTAGGCGTGGTCACCCGCTGGTTCTTTTTTACCGCCCTTTTGAAACTCGGCGATAAAATTCTGCACAAAATACCGCTTGTTAACACCGTCTACAAAACGACGCAAGACATTATCCGGACCCTCTTTGTCTCCGATAAAGAAACCTTTAAACAGGTCGTGATCGTCCCCTTTCCCAGCGATGACACCTATACCCTAGGCCTCGTCGCCCGGGAATCGCCTCAAGGCTGCTCTATTGCGATCGGCGATGAGCTAATTTCCGTGCTCGTTCCTACCACGCCCAACCCGACGACAGGCTTTTTGCTCATGTGCAAAAGAAAGGACCTCATCATGATCGATATGGCAACGGAAGATGCGATCAAGTATATTGTTTCCTGCGGAGTGATTGTCCCTGAACCCAAGATAAAGCAACGAAGATGAGAAAATACTTTTTTACCGGCCTAATTACTTTACTTCCGATTGCTCTTACAATTCTCATCATCCGCTACCTCTTTGACCTCTTTACAACGCCTTTTTTAGGCGCCATCGAGGAGCTATTGATCCAGATGAACCTGAGTGCGACCGCCCATCAATTCTGGCTCATCCTACTAAGCCGCCTCATCGTGCTGATACTTCTCGTCGCCTTCATTCTAGCCCTCGGCTTCCTGGCGCAAAAATTCTTTGTGCGAGCCTTGGTCCGTATGACCCAAGTGATCCTCCTAAAAATCCCCTTCGTAAAAACGATCTACCGTCTCACAAAAGACATCACCAAGGCCGTATTTTCTCAGGAAAATAAAACCTTTAAATCGACTGTGATCATGCCGTTCCCCAATGAAAAATCGCATGTTCTCGCCTTCATCACCGGCGAAGTGCCCGCTGCTTTAAAAGCCCATGTCCCCAATGCCGACATCTCGGTCTTCATCCCGACCGCCCCCCATCCCATTTCGGGCTACCTGCTCCTCGTCCCTAGAAGCCATGTTACCGATGTCGACGTGTCGGTCGAAGATACATTTAAATTTTTAATTTCCTGCGGCGTGATCCTCCCCGGGGAATCTAAACAGCCGGCGAACCATGAAACCTAGTCTTGTACTTCTTGCCGTCAAAGACCCCGCCGCGAAGCTCCAGAAAATCTGCGAGACAGCGCTTCACCATTTTTCTAGGGGAGAGCCTCTTTGGATCCTCGTTCCCGAAAAAAATGCCCAAGAGTTTGTCGACGCGCTCCTGTGGCGACTGCCCGAAGAGAGCTTTTTGCCCCACGGCAGCCCTACCGACCTGATCACCATTTCGACGCAAAAGCCGGTAGACACCCCGCACGTTTTTAACCTCCTCTCCACCCCCTATCTAGAGGGCGCAAAGACCATCTACGACTTCGAAGACCTCACCACGGTTGAGAAACGGGAGAATTCGAAAAAAAAGTATTATGCATACCGAGATGCCGGTTTCTCTATTTCTTCCTTGCCAATTTAATGATTTTCATTATAATCTGTTCATAAATTGGAGTATTTTCATGGTAAGAATCAGCAAACAAGAAGAACGAAGACAGCGCAGCCCGAGAAGACCGCGTCCGCCGTCTCCTAAAACAGGCCCGCTTAAAGACAAACTCCCTCTAGGCTTTAAAGACCACGCGAACGCCTTTGACGGAACTGCACTACACACTGTTTTCATCCCAAAAATTAAATAGGAATTTGCCACATGTCCAGACACGCCAGCTACGGAAAATCGAGTAAGACAGCGACAAAACGCAACGTTCTCAAACGCTTTGAGAGAGTCGACGCCTTGCGTGCATTGGGAAGATGGAAAGATGGAGTCAACACCCGCGTGACTAATCTCCCAAAAACCAAATCGGCTCCTTGATCGTCCATATTTTTCAAAAACAGCGCGCCTTGCCGATCGCCTCTGCATCCGTGGAGGCCGCTGTTTTGTTCCTCCTAAAAGCAAAAAAAGTCTCCTGTCAAGAAATCGCCCTCCACTTTGTCAGCAAGAAAAAGATCGCCGACCTGCATGACGAGTATTTCGACGACCCGACCGCCACCGACTGCATCTCCTTTCCGATCGACCCCGCGTTTTCCTTGGGAGAAGTTTTCATTTGCCCTCAGGTCGCCAAAGATTATGCCAAAGAGCATGGCCTCGAGCCCTACGAAGAGACGACACTCTACCTCGTCCATGGTATTTTGCACCTCCTCGGCTATGACGACATCGAAGAGAAAGATCGCCGCCTCATGAAAAAAGAGGAGGCCCGCTGCTTAAAACTCCTGAAGGAGAAGAAACTCCTCTTGAAAAAGAAAAAATTACATCCTATAGATTAAGATATGTCCATAGAAAGCCCGCTCTTTGTCTTTATCTTCCTGTTCTCCGCCTCCCTGCTATCCGGAATCAATACCGCCCTGCAGCGCTTTGGAAAGCTCCATGCTAAAAAAGAGTTTCCGACGATCTCCTCACTTTTCTTTTTCCACAAAGCGCTAAAACCCCTCTTCGGCAACCGGGAGTGGGAAGGTCTCCTCTTTACGATCAATATCGCGAAATTTATCCTCACCATCGGCTACACGATCAGCGCCTTCTTTTTCCTCCTGTTCCAGCCGCCGTTCGACACGACGATGAATTTTCAGACAGGCCATGTGAACATCCTCTACGCTGTCGCCATCGGAGGCATCACCGTCGGCGTCTGGCTGTTCTTTGAATACTGCGTCCAGCTTTTTGCCACGGCGAAACCCCAATTTTTCTTTCGGCTTGTCGCCCCGTTTGCCTCGGCGATCCTCACCCTCTTTTCGCCCCTCTCGGCCCTGCTGCTCAACTTCCTCAAACGGACCATCCCCAAACAAAAAACCCCCTACGGCGTCGTAAAGATCCGTGATAAAATTTTAGAGATCCTCCAAGAATCGGAGCTCCCCCTCGACGACAACGAACAAAAATTGATCCTCTCGATCGCCTCGTTCAAAGACCGGATGGCGCGCGAGGTGATGGTCCCCCGAATCGACGTCTTCAGCCTCCCCTCCGATACGACCCTGCAAGAGGCGATCGACCACTTTTTAAAAGAGGGATACAGCCGCATCCCGATCTACCGCGACACCGTCGACCACATCATCGGGGTCCTTCTCTATAAAGATATTCTCAAACATGCGCTCAACAAAAGCGCCGCGCAAGACTCGATTGAAAAGCTCATCAAGCCGGTCCTATACACACCCGAGACAAAAAAAATCTCCCATCTTCTGCAGGAGTTTCGCGGCAAGCAGATCCACCTTGCGATCGTCGTCGATGAGTATGGCGGCACCGAGGGGATCGTGACGATTGAAGATATTCTTGAAGAACTTGTTGGGGAGATTGCCGACGAATACGACATCGACCAAGAACTACAGTTCAGCTCGCTACCCGCCGGCGGCTGGGTCGTCGACGCCAAAATGGGCATTGTCGACATCGAAGAAGACTTAGGGGTAAAAATTCCCCAGAGCCCCGAGTACGACACGATCGGAGGCTACATCTTCCATCGGGCTGGCGCAATCCCCTCCAAAGGGTGGCGCATCCACCTCGACGACTACGACATCGAGGTCCTCAGCTCCGATGAGCGCTCCATTGAAAAAATCCGCATCACGCCCCATGTAAAAAAAGATTAGACTCTAGCGAATCGTTTCCTTGCAAAAGAATCTCACTTTAGGCACAATTCTGGGGTTATTGAGGAGAGAACCAACATGCGACGATCCATCTGTTATTGCGAACCTAGCCATGCCCTTGCCGGCGATGTCCTGACCTGGAAGTTTTCTTATACCACCGCCTCGGCGCTTCCCAAGGGAACAAAGCTCAAGTTTGACCTGCTCAGCAAAGGCCGCGAGATCGACTGGGAAATGCCCCAGACCAACCTCAAAGAAAAGAAGAACCTCATCTGGGCTGAACTTGCCGACGGAAAGGCCGTTCCAGCGAAAGCCGTAGAGCCTCCCGGCCATTTCACTCCCTACTACGAGTTTATCCTACCCAGCGAAGTCAAGGCCGGCGACGTCGTAACGATCTTCATGGGCTCTCCCGACAAAACCAAAGAAAAGGGAAACCGCGCCCAGACCAGCGTCCAAAGACGGCGCTCGTTTTATCTCTACATCGATCCGAAGGGCAAAGGCGATTTCAAAGAGCCTGAAGTATTCAATCTCGATGTCCGCGGAGGCAAGCTCCAAAACTTGCGCATGGTCGTCCCTTCGATCGTCGCCAAAAACAAGCGGTTCGACGTGCTCGTGCGCTTCGAAGATCAGTTCGGCAACTTGACCAACAATGCCCCCGAAGGAACCCTCATTGAACTGAGCTACGAACACCTCCGCGAGAACCTCAACTGGAGACTCTTCGTTCCCGAGACCGGGTTCATCAACCTGCCCAACCTCTATTTCAATGAACCGGGCATTTACAAGATCCAGCTCCACAACGCCCATTCCCACGAAAAGTTCTACTCCGCTCCCATTAAGTGTTTCCCCGAGAGCGACAAGAACGCCTACTGGGGCCTGCTCCACGCCGAGTCGGATAAATTTGATGCGACCGAGAATATTGAGAACTGCCTGCGCACCTTCCGCGATGAAAAGTCGCTCCAGTTCTTCGCCTCCTCTCCATTCGAAGGGGCCGATGAAACATCGAATGACGATTGGAAGAGCATCTCCGCGCAGATCGCCGAATTTAATGAAGATAGTAGATTCACCACCTTTTTGGGTATGCAATGGTCCGGCGATGAGCCTGGGGAAGGACTCCGCCAGTTCATCTATCTCAAAGACAGCAAACCGATCATGCGCAAGAAGGATTCCAAGACAAACCTTCTGAAAAAGATCTACAAGATCCACAACCCGAAAGAGCTCCTTGCCATCCCTTGCTTTACCATGGGTAAAGGCGTCCAGACAGACTTCAAAGACTTCGCTCCTGAATTTGAGCGCGTCGTCGAAATCTACAACGCCTGGGGATCTTCCGAGTGCAGCGCTAAAGAAGGAAACCTCCGGCCGATCGTCGCCTCCAGCAAAGCGGGCATCGCCTCGACCGATGACGGATCGATCCGTAGTGCGCTGGGTCGCAACTGCCGATTCGGTTTTACCGCCGGGGGCCACGACGACCGCGGCATCTACGCCCCTCTCTTTGAAAGCGACCAGGTGCAATACAGCGCCGGGCTCACCGCGATCCTTGCTCCCGAGCAGACCCGCGAAGCCCTCATGATTGCGCTTTATAACCGATCCTGCTACGCCACGACCGGGGAGCGGATTGTTCTTGGCTTTTCGATCGCAGGCGCTTCTATGGGCCGGGAACTCAACACCAAATCAAAACCTGGACTTCTTTTTAACCGGCACATCACCGGTTATGCGGCCGGCACCGCCCACCTCAAAGAGGTGAGCATCATCCGCAACGGAACCGTCATCCACACATTCCATCCCAAAACCTATTTCCTCGACTTTGCGCATGATGACACGCAGGAGCTTTCTAAGATCTTGCTTCCAGGCGGAGAAGAGAAATCTCCCTTTGTCTATTACTATCTGCGCGTTGTCCAAGAAGATGGGCACATCGGATGGACATCTCCTATTTGGATCGACGACACCGAGGGCACCAACCTCTCCCTCGCTTCCAAGAAACCCAAAAAGAAATAAATCAATCTCTATAAAAACAAAACACCCTCTCCAATGAGAGGGTGTTTGACGTTCATGCTTACTGTCTGGCAGCTTTTACTAGTTGTGGCTAGTTTCTATGAAGGTAGTAATGCCCGAGCCAACACCTCCTGGAATATCGGTTCCAGTCAGAACTGCAGTATAGCTAGGAGGATTGAGCAAGTTGGAGATGTTAAACGTATGCTGCTCGACACCCACTACATCAGGTATCTCAGCGACAGGAGCTCTGTTACCTGATTTATCCTCCGTACCTTCTTGCGTGTAGCGAGCAAAGTCATTTAAATCTCTCAAGTACCCCTCAGCGCTAGCCAAGGTGTCTCTGTAGTCCTGTTTAAATGCCGCTGCATTCGTCCATTGACTATTTCTAACTTGATCTTCAGTCACTGCCTCAACCGCTACCCTGATTTCAGCAAGCTTAAGCTGCGCTGCCATCAACCGCTGTCTTAGATCATTTCCAATTCTAAGGCTAGCCATAGTAGGACGCGATGCGATACTAGGAGCTCCAGTTGTCACCCCTGTTGCAATCGTCGGCACCCCACCAACAACTGGCGGTTCTGCAGGACGTCCTCGAGTGAGCATATCTACGATTTCTCTCTGCCGCTCTTCCATCCAACGTCTTTGCTCATGGTTCGTCCGTTCAAGGTTTTGCTCCACTTGCGTGATCGCAGAAAGAGCTGATGGAGGGAAAAAGAAGTGGAAAACGTAGAGGAACCAATTGCAGATCGATGCCCATGTTCTTTTCACATATCCCATACAGCACCCGATGATCCCGGAAGCCTCTTCCTGAAAATCAGAAATCAACGTGCTTTCCGTAGTAACCGCAACACCACTTGTAGCAGAATTTCTCTCTAAAGTGATGGTAGTTCTTGTGCCCACAGGCGGCGCACTTAAGTTAATATGAAGCGGATTAGCAGATCCAGGAGCTGCTGGTCCAGTAGGTGGTATAGACATAGATAAATATTTCCTTGATAGTTTGAGGCCTAAAAAAAGCTACGCAGGGAACCCGCGTAGCTTAAAATACTCAGTACAACGCGTTGATTAAACGCTTGTTGTAGCTGTTGTAGCTGTTGTAGCTGTTACAACTGGTGTTGTCGCAGGAGTTGTAGTAGCGGCTGTAGCAGCTGGGGCTCTTGTGAAACAGCCAGTGATTGCTGACCAAATGCTGCTGAGCAGGTTAACAATGCGATCGTACACGGCAACCACTGTACCTCTTACATAAGTCCAAGTAGAAGAAAGGAAGCCTTCTGAGGCTACTGGAGTTGTTGTTGCGCCAGGAGCTGGAGCAATCGTGCTAGCTGTGTTAGCAGCAACTCCACTTGTAGGTAGTGTAACTGTCGCGCTTGGATCTATTTGTGGTGTGCTTCCTAATAATACTGGGGATGCTGGTGCGCCTAAAGTTGTTGGTGTTGTCATGAGAAACCTCCTTAAGGGTTGTTGAAAATTTGTTAACTTTTCGCCAGGCTTTCCGCCGCCTGACTATCTCTTTAATTCTTTAAAGAAATTAGATGATAAATGTTAAGGGTATATTAAGAAAAGATAAAAAATAAAAATTCTTCACAACCCACTCACGCTCAAGCGCTTAAAAATGTATTTTGACGATAAGTGCGTTAAAGGGGATAATCGAACCTTACAAAAAAGGATTTCTCTATGAAAAAAGGTCTGCTCTTCTCTATAGCTCTCTTAGCTTCGCTGGCATTCATCTTTTACACCCCTAATCCTAAGAAAAAGAAGTTTTCATGCACGAGCGAGAAACCTTTTGTCATCGTCATCGCCTCTTATAACAACAGCGCCTACTGCAAGAAAAACATCGCCTCGGTACTCGACCAAAACTACACCAATTACCGGGTGATCTACATCGACGACTGCTCGCCCGACGACACCTACGCGAAAGTGAGCGCCCTAATCGCAGAGTCCCCCTTCGCCTCCCGATTTTCCGTCACTCGCAATGAATCCAATCAGGGGGCGCTCGCCAACCTCTATCGCGCCATCCACTCCTGCAAAGATGAAGAGATTGTGGTCGTCCTCGACGGCGACGACTATCTGGCGCACGAAAATGTACTCAATGTTCTCAACAAGAACTACGCCGATTCCGATGTGTGGATGACCTACGGAAACTACCTCGACTACCCCACCTTCCAGCTAAAAAATAAGATCTGCATGGAAGTCCCGCCTAAAGTAGTCGGCAATAACTCCTTCCGCTCTGCCGAATGGAGCGCCTCCCACCTGCGCACATTTTATGCCTCCCTCTTCAAAAAGATCCGCCTCTCCGATCTCCTCTATGAAGGGAAGTTTTTTTCCATGGCCGCTGATCTCGCCTGCGGCTATCCGCTCCTTGAAATGGCAGGCGTCCACAGCCGCTTCATCCCCGACGTCCTCTATCTCTACAACCGAGCCAACCCGATAAACGATCATAAGAAAAACGTCGATCTGCAGAGAAATTTGGGTAACCATATTAAAAAACTTCCCCGCTATGCGCCTCTAGAAAGGCTCCCTTCAACAGCCCCTTCGAGCGACAGCGCCGACATCGTCATATTCTCATATGACCGCCCGCTGCAGCTCCACGCTCTTTTAGAGTCGATCGAAAAATATATGTCCCATATCGCCTCGATCACCGTGATCTACCGCTCCAGCAGCCCCGAGTTTGACGACGCTTATCGCTCCGTCAACGCCACGTTTCCGCAGGTCCGTTTCGTCGCCCAATCGAACCGCCCCCATGAAGACTTCAAACCCCTCGTCCTTGAAGCTGTCTACGGAACCAAAAGCCCCTTCATCCTCTTTGCCGTCGACGACATGATGGTCAAAGATGATATCGACCTCAGCGCCTCCATCCGCTCGATGGAAGAAACTCAGGCCTACGGTTTTTACTTTAGCCACAGCCTCAACCTCAATGAGAGCTTCATGAGAAGCTGCGCGCAAGCGATCCCTCCGCTTGTCCGTCTGGGCAACGTCTACGCCTGGCAGTTCAAGCAGGGCGAGATCGACTGGAAATACCCCAATAGCGTCGACATGGTCCTCTATCGCAAAGAGGAGATCCGCAATGACCTCTTCAAAATGCCCTTCCGCAATCCGAATACCTTCGAAGACCTCTGGGACAAACGGGCCAAGTTGAAAAAGATCGGCCTCTTCTATGAAGATTCCAAAGTCGTCAACATCCCGCTCAACCTCGTGAACCCCTCGGACAACCGAGCCCTTAACACCTATTCAGCGCCCGAGCTCCTAGAAAAATACAAAGCGGGCCTCAAGATTGACATCGCGCCTTTGTACCAAATCAAAAACACGTCGAGGCATATTCCGTATGATCCTTCGTTCATTGAAAGATAGGCTAACTTCTTGACGCGCCCAGCTCGTTGATGTATAGCTAAGCTAATACCAATTAGGGCATTTCATGAAACGTTTTACATCAAAAATTTGGCTAGGGTCGATTTGTATGCTTTTCTGCGCCGGATGCGGCGGATTAGGAAACGGAAAATCCCCTCAGATGATCCAAATCCTCTTAGAGATCGACAGCAATGGAAAAGCTGTCCCTATTCTGATTGATTCTAAAAACATCAACACCCCTCTCACCCTTGGTACGTTTGTGAACGCTGTTGCCGAAGCCGCGATGATGGGTGGAGCTACAGAAATCCCGAACCCGATCGATCTACGCACCATTGGGATGATCAAAGTGAAAAAAGAATACTCAGGAGTTAAGACCTATTTTGTGGGGGTAAAAACCCAATATGACCCAACAGGAAGAGAAGAACCTCTGAACTTAGGGTGTCTCCTCAGCGGTGCAGCGGTGGCCTACCCAGGTTGCACCGCAGACCAGATTAATGGGCAGAGCGTCGCCATAAAACTTAAGTTTATGAAAGACGCAAAAGGGAAGATCCAATCTTACTACGAAGGGGATGATGGCACCGAAGACTTCACTCTCGGCGTGCTCCTTAAGGCATCCACAACCCTGTTGAACCAGTGTGAAAGGGCTTATTAAAGAAATTTATATATAAAATCTGGCAACTTTGGTGGTCTTTAACAAAAATTCTTGGAGTAATTTCGGGTGCATAAGCCGCTCAAATCAACGATCGCAAGTTGATCCGTATTAATGCAATACGAATCAACTTGCGAAGCCTACGGTCGTCGATTTCATCTAAGCTTTCACGCTAGAAATTATCTCAAGAATTTTTGTTAAGGACCACACTTTATCGAACACGTTGAGTTTTTAGAGAAAATTCTCTATACTCCTCGGGATGAATGAATCCCTATTCCTACTCCACGTCTTCCTCGTCATCGGCTTCGCCCTAGGGGCGCTCCGGCTCGGTAAAGAGGCCCTCACCACATGGGTCGCGCTCCAGGCCGTCCTCGCCAATCTCTTCGTGATCAAACAGATGAGCTTCTTCGGCTTCACCGTGACGTGCAGCGACGTGTTTGCGATCGGCAGCATCGCCGGCCTAAATCTTTTGCAAGAGTATTTCGGCAAGGACAGCGCGAAACGCGCGGCGCTCGTCTGCTTTTGCAGCATGATCTTTTTTGGCGTGATGGGGCAGATCCATCTCTTGTATGCTCCCAGCCCCGAAGACGCGACGCAAGCAGCCTTCTTTACAATCCTAGCGCCAACACCCAGACTCCTCCTCGCATCGTTCGCCACATTTTTCATCGTCCAGCAGATCGACGTCCGCTTTTACAGCCTGCTCAAAAAATATTCGGTGGCCGCGCGCGGCGCCGTCGCCCTCTGCGTATCGCAACTGCTCGACACAGCACTCTTTAGCGCCCTCGGCCTATATGGCATGGTCGCCTCTCTTTCAGATATCATCATTGTCAGTTTTCTCGTGAAGCTCGCGATCATCGCCTGCATGTCTCCACTTACCGCTCTCTCTAAAAAGATCGTGCACCATGAAATTTGAAGTTCTGCACACCTCTAAAAAATCCAATGCCCGCGTCGGCAGGATCTATACCCCCCACGGGATCATCGACACGCCAAACTTTGTGGCCGTTGGCACCAACGGGACGATCAAAGCCCTCGACAATGCGCTCGTCCAAGAGATCGGCCTGCAGCTCATGTTCTGCAATACCTACCACCTCATGCTCCAGCCCGGCACCGATATCGTGCGCCAAGCCGGCGGCCTCCACAACTTCATCAACCGCCAAATGCCGATCATCACCGATTCCGGCGGATTTCAAGTGTTCAGCCTCGCCTATGGATCGGTCGCCGATGAGCTCAAGAGCCGCGGCAAAAAAAAGCATGAGGGAATGGTCCTCAAGACCAACGAAGACGGCGTCCTCTTCCGCTCCTACCGCGACGGCGCGAAAGTGCTCCTCACTCCGGAAAGTTCGATTTTAGCCCAGAAAGACCTCGGCGCAGATATCATCATCCCATTCGACGAGCTTCCTCCCTACCACATCTGCGGAGACAGCCTCAAACTCTCGCTCGAGCGCACTCACCGCTGGGAAGAGCGCTCGCTCAAAGAACACTTGAAAAACCCCCAAAACCAGTCGATGTACGCCGTGATCCACGGCGGGATCGATCCTGACCTCAGACAGCAGAGCTGTGAATTTTTGACGAACTTAGACTTTGACGGGTATGCGATCGGCGGCAGCCTCGGCAAGAACAAGCAGGAGATGCACACCCTCCTGACCCACACGCTGCCGCGTCTGCCTAAAGATAAGCCCAACCACTTGCTGGGCATTGGAGATCTGGCGTCGCTCGAACAATGCGTTCCTCTCGGGATCGACACCTTTGACAGCTCCTATCCCACCCGCGCCGCTCGCCACGGCCTGCTCCTCACAAAAACAGGAGGATTTAAAATCTCGAGCAAGATCCACGGCAATGTGTTCGGCCCGCCCGTTGCCGGCTGCACCTGTCCCACCTGCTCGCGCTTCAGCCTCGCCTATCTGCACCATCTCTTCAAAGCAGGCGAGCTGACCGCCTACACGCTCGCAACCGTCCACAATCTCCACTTCATGGTGGAGCTCATGAAGGACTACCGCGAAAAAATCCTCCGCGACGAAATCTAAGAATTAGCTATAACAATTTAAACGCAAAGACGCTGAGACGCAAAAAAGCGATTTATTTTCTTTGCGTCCCTGCGACTCCGCGTCTTTGCGTTGATCCCCTCTGCTTTCTAAACCGAGGTCTCGCAGAGCACTTGCCCAGCTTCAGCCTTCGCCTTCTCAATCTGGCCCACATAGCACGGATAGCACACGGCAGCATAGGTCTCATCGGCGCCCAGCAAGATCGAAGGGCCCTCAACCACCGCCACACCATTGATCCGGCGCAAGTTCATGATCGATTTTCTATTGCAGTATTGACAGGTCGCCTTCACTTCTTCAATAGAATCGGCGATTTCCATGAGGCGCATCGAACCTTGAAACAAATTAGACCTAAAATCGGTGCGCAGGCCGTAGCAGATCACCGGAATGTTTTTCTTCATGGTGATCTCGCGGAGCTGATCGATGATATTCGTTGATAAAAACTGCGCTTCGTCCACTAAGATGCAGCTGATCCCCTCGAAATCGAGCTCCAGTAAATTAGAATCGGGGCGCACTAAGACATCGGCTGCCATTTCCAGGCCGGCGCGCGATTTGATGCTATCCTTTCCAAAGCGCGTGTCGAGCTGCGGTTTGAGCAAAAGCACTTTTTTTCCTTGATTGCGATAATTATGCGCGACTGCGAGCAAATTGAGTGTTTTTGCACTGCCGACTGTCCCGTAACGATAATAAAGCTTTGCCATAATCTCCTTCCTATTTTAAGATTCGATTCTTGCGAGGGCGACTATGAACTAATTTTCGTCGCTTTTATGAGGAATTTTGGCCAATTTTCGATTCCATTTCTAGGGGTAATATACGAATGTTGATATTACCCCTAGAAATGGAATCGAAAATCGGCTCAAAAGGCCCACAAAATCGACAGAAACTTTGTTCGTAGTCACCCTCTGAAAACAGTTATAGGAGGTTTGAGATTTGAATCCAAGAAAAGAGATCCTCATTAGGAGCTTTATTGGCTCCGCAATCCAGCCTTATCTGAACAGCATCGCACGCCTGCGCCTTGAAGTGTTTAGGGACTTTCCCTACTTGTATGAGAGTACGTTAGAAGACGAGATCGCCGTTGTGCAAGCTCACATCCGCTGCCCCAATGCGATCGCCGTCCTTGTTTTTGATGGATCGACAGTCGTCGGCGTCTCCACAGGAATGCCCGCAGGTCAAAAAGAGGCCGATTTTCAGAAAGTGCTCTTAGAAAATGGGCTCGCACCTCACCGCTCCTATTATTTCAGCGAATCTGTCCTCTTAAAGCAATACCGCGGACGGGGCATCGGCCACCATTTCTACGATCTGCGCGAAGACCATGTGAAAAATCTTAAAAGCTGCGATTCGATCTGCTTCTTCACCGTTCCGCGCCCCACTAACGACCCCGAGCGACCGGCAGACTACCTGCCGCTCTCCGAATTTTGGACAAAGCGAGGCTACGTGCTCTACACGCACGTGCAGTGGCACCACAAGACGCTCTGGATAAAAAAGATGGAGGGAATGCAAAACAATACACTGGGCGAATTGGCTAGCGTGAAAGCTCGCTGAAATCGACGACTGCTTAGCTTCGCAAGTTGATCCCTATTAATCTAATACGAATCAACTTGCGATCGTCGATTTGAGCGGCTTTGACGCCGCCAAATCGCCCAGGTTATTATTTTACAGTCCCTAAGAGTCTAGATGAAAAGACTCGAGAAATTCAGAAGGATGAAGCTCTGCAGCCATCGAAGTAGGATAAGTAACTGTGAGTTTATAGAGACGGGACCCCACAAGCACAAGGCGCACTTGGGTCTCCTGGTCGTAGTTGTTCTTGAGATGGTAATCTAACGCCGGTATCCCGTGATAAGAAGAGAAGTTTTTTTCGATAAGCTTAGACTCGACCTCGTTATCCATGATCACGCTCATCGCCCCTTTTAAGATCGTATTCGCACTAAAAAACCGCCATTTTTTCGGTAGGTCGATAAAGCTCACCGCATAAGAGATATCTTCGTTTTCTTTATGAATACTCTTGTATTCGTTATAGTCGATCGTCCGGTTGGCGCTCTCGATCTCTAATTGGTTGGTCTCGAGCAAAGGATCGGTCGGAAATGCGACGCTGAACTTCCCTTCCGCCGAATAGAACCGGTTCCAATCTCCGTGCACGTTCTTTTCAAAGTTGAATACCATCTTCTTCGCCCCCGTTTCGGAGACCACGCTAAAGATTGAAAATAAAGAAATCCCCAGGATCAAGATCCGATGGCCCCAAGAAAATTCTTGATGGATGACAGGCCCGGCTTTATATTTTCCAAAGAAAAACGCCCGCTTCAACCCTTGCCAAAAGGTGAGCTTGCCCCCCTCTTCGTTCCGGATCGCCCGGTCAAACAGCGCATTCCCCAACGTCGTTCCCCAAACTCGCAAGAACAATGCCTCTAAGGGCGCCCATAGTACAGGCACGGCCAAGGCAGAAATTCCGT
Source organism: Parachlamydiales bacterium (assembly GCA_009885755.1). Lineage (GTDB taxonomy): Bacteria > Chlamydiota > Chlamydiia > Chlamydiales > Rhabdochlamydiaceae > VFKB01. The sequence goes on from VFKB01000004.1 coordinate 17,846, forward strand.
AGAAATAATCATTTAAGGAAATAGGCAGAAACAATGAAGATATAGTAATAAATAGATAAAAAATACTATAATCTATCAATCTAATTAATGTAGTTTTAATCATAACATCAATATTATATCACAAAAAACTACTTGATTGCAAACGAAGAAAAAAGTTAACGTCTCCACCATGACGCACTATCAAGTGACCCCATCGACCCTCTCCGGGGCCCTCACCCCACCCCCCTCTAAATCGCACACCCTCAGAGCGATCCTCTTCGCCCTGATGGCGCACGGAACAAGTAAAATTTTTAATTATCTCGCATCTCCCGACACCGATGCGATGATTGCCGCCATCCGCACCCTCGGGGCCCATGTCGCCGTTACTCCCGCCTGTCTAGAAATCGTCGGCACTGGCGGAAAATTCACCCCCACAAGCCATCTCATCGACGCCGGAAATTCAGGCCAGATCCTCCGCTTCATCGGGGCCCTCTGCGCCCTGTCCGACCAGCCATTCCAGTTTACCGGCGACCATTCCATCCGCACCCGACGCCCCATTCAACCCCTACTCAACGGACTGCAGCAACTCGGCGCCACTGTAAAAACCGATCCGCTTACCATACAAGGCCCGATCCAACCCGGAACCGCCACACTCTGCGGACTCGACTCTCAGCCAGTTTCCGGTCTGCTCATCGCCGCCTCTTTCCTTACAGGCCCAACACATCTTCACGTTCTCAATCCCGGCGAAAAACCGTGGATTGCGCTCACGCTCCATTGGCTTGATCGGTTCGGCATCGGCTACACCCATGATAACTACGAACACTACACCGTTTTTGGAGGCGCCCGCATCAACGCCTTTGAAATTTCGATCCCTTCCGATTTTAGCTCCGCCGCATATCCGATTGCAGCTGCGCTTGTTACCGGTTCCACGCTCACGCTGCAGCAGATCGATATGAGTGATGTGCAGGGCGATAAAATCCTCATCCCTCTGTTGCAAGAGATGCGCGCTAACATCACCTATGATAAAGAGCATCATCGCCTCACCATTCATCCGGGCGAGCCGCTGCAAGGCCTTGAGATCGATGTCAACGCGTGCATCGACGCGCTGCCCCTCCTCGCCGTCGTCGCCTGTTTTGCCACCACCCCAACACGCCTCTATAATGGCGCCATCGCACGCCGCAAAGAATCAGACCGGATCGCTGCGATTGCCGCCGAACTGAGAAAAATGGGAGCACATCTCGAAGAACACACCGACGGCCTCACGATTTTTCCATCGAAGCTCCAAGGGGCTTCCCTCATCTCCCACTCAGATCACCGTATTGCTCTTTCGCTTACCGTTGCAGCGCTCGGCGCCTCTTCCCCTTCAGAAATCGAAGGCTTTTCGTGGATCGCCAAATCGTATCCCCACTTCGTGTCCCAATTTCAGCAGCTAGGAGCGCAACTTGAACCCAAAAACTGCAGTTGAGGCGAGCGGAGAAGTGCAAAATTTTGAGTTAGAACCGGTGTCGTGCGGGGGTGACATTCCCCAAGTGGTGAAGGCGCCCCCGCGCGGCAGCGGTTCTAGCTCGAAAGATTGTGCTTATCCGCCGCATTCAATTGACGATTTTGGGTTAAGCCTCATCCTGTGCGGATTTAAATACTCAGGGAAAACCTACTTTGGAAAGCTTCTCGCCACGCGGCTCGGACTTCCGTTCATCGACACCGATCGGCTCATCGAAGCGCGCGAAGGCCTTTCCTGCTCAGAAATTTATCGGACTCGCGGCGAAACAGAATTTCGGCGCATCGAAGAAGAGGTCGTCCTCTCACTCTCTTCCACGCGCAGTATCATCGCCCTTGGAGGTGGAACGCCCCTGAATCCCCGCCTCATTCCTCATCTTCAGCAATTGGGCAGGCTCGTCACCCTCATCCCCGATCTTGCAGTTCTTAAAGAGCGGTTCCGGACGCTCAAAAAGCCAGCCTATTTTGAGACAATGACGTTTGAAGAGATGGTAGAGATAAGGCAGCCTTTGTATGAAAAGCTTCCATCGCACAAAGTGATCTTAGTGGGAAAAACAGAGGAAGAAGTATTAGACCTATTTTGTAACCTGCTTTGCTTGAAAAAACCGGAGATTTTTCCGCCGATTTTTAGAAACTGCTTGCAGTTTCGGATCAAACGAACGAGGCGACTCTGAAGAGTCGACGAGAGAGAGCGATAAAAATCCGCGGGAAAAGAACGGTTTTTTCAAGCAAAGCAGGTTACAAAATAGGTCTATTAAAAGAACTGGGAGCGATCGCCCCCAGCCCGTAACTCACCGGCTTATTGACCGCGGTGTTGCATCAACTGATTGACGAAATAGAGCATTCTGCCCTTGTCGGCTTCAGTAGCTTCCTCATCTTCTTTGAAAAACTGAGCGACCGATTCCAAGATCTCCACACAGAGGGCAGCTTCCGCTTTTTTCTGGGCAGCATAGTACTGCTCGCCTGAAAGTTGGCTTGCTTCCACCATCAGATGTGCTGATCCACTGTCCTTCATATTTTTACGGATCTGCTCTTCAACGCGATCTAAGAGAGGACGGATGAACGCCTTGCGCTCAGGCTCTGGGAACGAATATTGGCTAAGTTCCGCAGTGAGCTCCTGAATACGTGTCTCCAGAGCGAGTAACTCCTCATCTTGAGAGTCATCGAGGAAATCAACGTTGGTGCGGTTGTTGTTCTGGTCTAGGTACCAGTCTAAAGCTTTGGAAGTTCGGCGGTAGAACGCGGCGCGGTTTTCGCTATCAGTTCGATAGACAGCCACCATCACCAGAAGGCGCGGATCAACCCCGCTCACAGCAATCTTCGCCGGATCTAAAATCTGCACCGTCCAAGAGTTCTTGAAGAATTGGAACCATGGGCGGAAGATCAGCGCGATCTCCTTATCATTGTCGTTAGGATCAGTCACCGTAAAGGTCGTTCCCCAAAAGTTCATTCTCGCGACCGCAACCATCCGGTTGGAGCCATCGTAGACGCGATATTTAGAGGGAGAAAACCAAGTGAAGAGCTGCTCTTCGATCCAGCCAAGCTTCTCGCCAGACCCTGCATGGATATCAACCGTAGTTCCCCAAGTGAAGAATTGGGACTCCGCTTTCGCGATCATCTCTCCCATCGGATCTTCAAAATGGTAGACCGAGTTCAAGCTGAAGAACTTCTTCGAGATCGTTCCGAAGATTTGCGTTTGGTTTTGCAAATCGAACGTGCTTGTCAGCGCAAAGAAGCGCTCGTTGACCTGGAACTCATTATTGAGTTGCAGCGTGTCTGCAGAGAGGTTGGCTCCCGCGCCAAACAACGCCGCAGTCATTAAAAAGAAACATTTTTTCATCGTGGCTCCTTAAATTGATTGAATGCATGTTGCATTCCTGTTGCCACAAGATTTTGAGCAAACCTTGCGATTTTGTCGATAAAATTTGCCCCTTTGCTGTACAAAATATGCGCACGAAAATTTTTTATTCCGAGAATGCATATTTTTCTTAAATTTTGTTGTCTTAAAACCTTTATCTCGTTTACAGTTTTCGCCAACTAAGGAGGACTTATGTCTTTAAGAACTGAAACGTCAAGACAAGAAACAGCTGCACCAGCGGCAGCACAAACAGGTGTATGCGCAACCATAACATCAGGATGTTCTACAATCACATCAGGATGTTCAACAATTGCATCAACAGTCCGTTCCGCAGGATCCATGGCCTACTCAGGTGGATCATTTGTGGTATCGACAATGTGTTCACCCATTGAATCTACTAACCACGCCATCGCCTATGCCAAAAGGAAATATGACCTTTATGGCCAATATGCACCAGCGGTAGTTTGCGTAGTGGCAACGGCTACTGCCGGGTCGACACTTGCAACCCTATTCACAAGCACAGCGACTGTAACAGCTGCGATCATCGGGCCTGTTACCTTGGCGTTAGCTAGTGCAGTATACTTTGCAGCTTACAAGTTCACCACTTATGAGAACACCAAAGAACTTATCATGAACTGGTCATGGACTGCCTTTATTCCTATGGCCGGAGTCGCTTGGGCAACTGCTACACCTTTTGCTGCAGTGGTCGCTATGACTGTGCTCGCCGCCGCAGGTATTTTCGGACTTATGATGGCAGTAGAAACTTTTGCAAGTGAAGAGCCTGAATCAGGCAACATGACTGACGAACAAATGCGCGAACGACGTGATGCACGGCGAGCTGCACAAGATGTTGAACGAGAAATTGCACGTGCTGCACGAGATGCAGAACGTCAGGCTGCTAGTGCTGCACGAGTTGCTGCAGGTGGCCCAACAGATCAAACTACTGATCGCAGAGAAATGCGTACAGAATTCCAAGCATCTTCAAGACAACGCAGAACAGTTGAAGAAGATGATACGCAAGAGCGAGGTCATGTCACAAGCTCCTGAAGTGCCTATAGCACTAGCTACCAAGCACCCACCTCCACAAGCCGAGGCGGTTATGGCAACATCAGAGGCGAAAACATGCAATAATAGAGTCTAACGACCCTATCTGTAAGAACAAAAGGCCGGGGGTAACCTCGGCCTTTTTCATTCCCGTTTATAATATCTTCTCCTCTTCTAGACTTTTTTGCAAAAAGGAGTCCTTATGTGCTCCCTCATTTACTCCCCCGTTGATTCTGCCAAAGCCACTCTCTACTGCGTTGCCGAAGGCGCCGCGTATCTCTCCGCCCCTTGTGGGGAGGCCATCCTCACAGGAAAAACAGTTTTAGATTTGACCTTTCTCGCGGTGGGGGCACCTATTGCGTCTATAGAGCTTCCGCTGGTGTGATGGACATTGGATCATTTACGATTTTAGGAGCAGTCTACCCCATTGTGCAGGCCTACTTATGGGTGAATGCAAGCATCGAAGCACACAACAGCTTCATCCAAAATCGGTCGTGGACAGCGCTCATTCCGATCTTAGCTACCGCCTATCTAGCGACCAGCCCCGGCATTGCGCTTGTCAGCCTCGTCTCGCTTGTCGTCCTCAGCACACTGGGCGTTTTCACCCAAATCCGCATCAGCGCCTAGTAGTCCTTAACAAAAATTCTTAAGATAATTTCTAGCGTGAAAGCTCACTGAAATCGACGACCGCGTAGCTTCGCAAGTTGATCCGTATTAAGCTAATACGAATCAACTTGCGATCGTCGATTTGAGCGGCTTTGACGCCGAAATTACTCCAAGAATTTTTGTTAAGGACTACTAGTCTCTAAGAAATCATCCCCAAACAATTTGAATAGTTGTTTGGGGATATCCTAACTGCTCACAAGTGTTGGACCAGAGAGCAGTCAACTCTCTTCTCAGTATCTAGGTTTATCTCGGTTGGGATTTAGGGAGCTCTCCCAGGCGCCGTCGGATTCAAAACCCACCCTAAGATTCGATACAATATCACTCGTTGAAGCATATTCTCTCAATCCAGGAATAGTGTGCATATCGATGTCGATTGCCGTCCACATATAGTGGGTTGAGTAGAAATGAGTAGCTTTTTCAAGGCCCTTACGAGACCATAATATCGATGTCGTAGCATACCTGCTATGGATCTGCATAAGATGATCGGATATTTTTTTCCTTTCTGAATAATATGATAAGTGTTCGAGGGGTTGGTGAGGTCGGGGGTCTAATCCATAAAATGGAGTATACCCATTCTCATTTCTAAAGTTTTGATCTGTAAATAGAATGTCCCATTGAGGATCGTAGGCTGTGAGTTCAGATATGAGCTCTGGGATCTCATGGATATCTTCTAAGAATGCTGCATCATCCTCTAGAATCCAAACACAGTTATAACCTTTTTCATAGGCATCACGGATAACAGAGAGGTGGCTCATCATACACCCGATTGGACCTCCTCTGATCTGAGTAGAGCGTTCGGTGTAGGGTCCGAATAAATCCTTCACAACTTCTCTAGAAAGGTTCCATCCGTTAACGGCGCTGACTCGGTTTACATGAAGGCCCAGTTCTTCACACAGAGCTTTCATTCTTTCCCACCTTTCGGGTCGCTCATCTAAGTTAATCACGTAGATGCAGTCGATCCCCTGGATTCCAGATTCAATCGGAGAAGTTTTAATAGGGATGGCATGCCTGAACAGGGGGGTGTTTTGGAGGGAGGCAACCTCTTCCAAGCGCCAAAACCACCCATTTGTATGGACGGTTAGGTTGTTTTCTAAGGCAAAGGTGTCTACAGCGCGCTTAACGGATAAATCTTCACCCCAATTGTAATCATCTCCGCACAAGATTCCATGACCTTTAACAAAGGGGAACCAATGGATTAAATCTGCCCTGACATTCTCGTAATCGTGAGTTGCGTCAATATAGATCAAATCGGGTCGTATCTTTAAAGTGGACGCGGCTTCGAGACTTGACATTCTCAACGGAACGATTTTATGTGTTAAATTCTCGTGAATAACGTTCGATAAAAATTGTTGATAGAGATTGGCAATGTCGTAGGGGCTATTGTCCTCATTGGGTGACCCCATCCAGTGATCCACAGCATACACTATCCCATCTTCAGGGAGTGTTTTTGCAATATGTCGTGTAGAGGCCCCAAGCCAGCTTCCCACTTCTATAATCACTTTCACATGGTTGTTTTTGATTAACGGCTCCAAAGAATCACCATTCTGATACCAGCCATGGGGGTTGAATGGAAGTAGGTCAACTTTGTCGTAAGGAGGGGGTAAATCTGCCTGTAACACGGCAGAAAGCGATAAGAATAAAATAAATATTTTTCTCATGTGAACATACCTTGTTTGAAAAATCGATTTGGGTTCGGGACAAGTAGCTAAGTCCTTTCAGACGGGTCTCTCAGCGTGGGGTTATCTGGGAAGGTGAACCACTGTTTCATTTACTAGACTTCTTTCGTAACCTCATTTACTTGCCAAAACCGTTCTTTTCCCGCGGATTTTTATCGCCCTCTCTCGCTGGTTCTTCAGAGTCGCCTCGCTCGTTTGATCCGAAACTTCAAGCAGTTTCTAAAAATCTGCGGAAAAATCTCCGGTTTTTTCAAGCAAAGCAGGTTACGAAAGAAGTCTATTTATACCATTCGCAGAAAATAAAGTCATATTTCAGCTGCGTGAAAACTCTCGCAAATCCCCGATCTTAGCGGGACTAGTAGTAAGCCAATACAAGCCCCGCTAAGATCGGGGATTCCCGGGGCTTTGACGTGCTCAAATGTGGCTTTATTTTTTGCGAATGGTATCACCCTCGATGGCTTCTAAAATGGTTTTTTCGAAGTAGGCGGGAGTAAACACTTGGGCCCTCTCGCTGCTTAGGAATATTCGAATGTTATCGAGGTAACTTTCATAGACACTTTTCGGCATCGACTTCATAAACTGGTAGAGCTGTTCTCTGTCTTGGAAATCTCTGTAGTCGATGAAGCAGTTCTTCGGGATGTATGATGTCACATTTGAGGCCCCCCTATAGATGGGGACACAGCCTGCCTCAAAAGAGTGGAAAATTTTTTCGGTGATATATCCTGGGAGGTCTTTGGTGTTTTCAAAGCAGATGGAAAATTTATAATTCTTCAATGTTTGTATTTTCTCCTTCCCTGAGTGATGACCGGGGATTTCACCACGGAAATCTCTGTAGAACCTTTTTATCCAATAGCGTCCATAGATATCAAACTCACCTGGGGGTTTTGTTTCAAAGAATTCGACCATTTTCATTCTCTCGGGATATAGATCGCCGATTTTGCCCAAATTGTACTGGTCTGAACCTGAAATCATTGTGCAGAACCTTTTTTGTTCAAAAGAAGGAAGGTCATCACTCATTGGAAATAAGTGGGGATAGTAGAATTTGAAGTATTTGATGTTGTCTACTAGGTCGTCATTCCAGGTGTAGACTCTTGAAAAATGTTCGTAATATCCAGGGGGCATTTCATAAGGTTCCATCAAGAAATAAACAGCTTTTTCCTTGGGGATTTTTGCTAATATTTCTGGATTGTATTCTGTATTTACCACGAAAATCTTTTTAATTTCGGGGTTTAAAGGTGAGTTATTTTCGTCGTAAGGAAAGGAGAACCTTGTATGGAGAGTATAACCAGCATCTGCAACATTTTGCAATTTAACGGGAAAATCATACAGGCTGAAACCCGATAGAACATCGACACTTTTGGCTTCTTTGACTTCCCAAGTTTTTGGTATAATGACTACTTTAGCCGCCCGCGATCTTTCTTTAGGTACAAGATAGTGAATGGAGTAGCTTGTGAATAACTGATGGAGTCGCTCCTTTATATGGTCTAGGTTTAGCTCTGCGTTCCCCATATGAAGACCATGGATATCGGTTCCAGGGATGCCAAAGTCGTCAATGACGACAATGCAGTTGTTATGGTGAGTCTGACTAATATGCTCAAGCTCATCCAATATGGGCCAGCTTTGATACCCATGAGCATCGAGGTAGAATAATACTCTCTTATCCTGCAAGGAGGGGAGAAGATTTTTCAAAACTTCCTCGGATCTGCCTAGTAGAAATTGAATGTTTGGTTGGGATTTTAAACGCTCCTTAGCGGCATTGTGGTACTGCTCAAAGGCCTCCACTGCGTAAACCTGATCAAAATGTTGGGAAAGATAGAGGGTTGTTGCCCCTAAAAAAATCCCCGTTTCAACTGCAGTATCAAGATGGTATTCTTTTTGGAGTAGGGTTAAAAAGGTGCCAATTTCCGGGGAATCGTTGAAGGCTGTGTACCCTAGCTCATAGGCTCTGTCGGCTAGTATCCACGTCCAGCTACCTGGTTTATCGTTGAGGAGGTTGTCTTGAAAGTAGCCAAACAATCCAAAATCGATCACTTCAGGAAACTCGGTAGCTTCTACCTTTAATAGTAAAGGTATTGTACATATTAGGCTGCTGATTTTGTTATGCATAAAATCCTACTTGTTTACTCTTACGAATGCATTCTTTAAATCCGATTTTTTAATTGTTGCGATCCAGATTTCGGAATCGTCTTTTCCATAAACTACATGGATTTGGTCCCCAGAAACGACAAAGCCTCCTGGAAAAACAACCCTTTTGATTAAACTCGATGGCGTATAAAAATCATCAGCAATGATGGGAAGGGGGGTAGTTTGGGTAATTTGGAAGGGGGGCTCGGCTGAAAATGTATAGGCCCCCATGAAATAATGCAACAGCTCCTGGTCGTAGGAGGCCTTCGAGATGGCTGGTGCTGCGGAATGAAAAAATGCAAGGTACTCCCCGTCGACTAATAGGGGAGGGGTACTGAGTCTTAAGATTCCAAAGTTCCAATCAAACTTGGAAGATGTTGTATAGGAGGGTAGGCAGCATCCATTTGCGAAATTAGGAGTGAGAATTTCGTGAGGGGCAAGAGAATAGGCAAGGAGTAATTGCTGATTCCATTCGAAGGGAACCCAGTTTTTTTGCACGTATTGGGTAAAATATTTGTCTTCATAGATTAACTTAAGGGGAGGGGATAACTCAAAGCTTCCATTCTCGTATATCAGTTCGGCGATAAACATATCTCGCCTCTCCCAATAATAACGGACCTTGAAATCGGTATTGTCATTATAAATTAGGAAAATCCTTCCTCTGTACTCAAAAAGCCTAGCATCTTCTGATTGAGAAGGTGTTCGAGTGTCTAAACAGCGGGTGTCGAGTAGATAGGGTTCGCAATGAGGGTCAAAGTTGTCATCGAGAAGCACGATTCCGATATGAGAAACAAGAGGTTCGTAAATATGGGGATTGTACCGGAAGCTGAGGATATATCCGGATTCGATTTTTAAGATAGAAGGATTGTATGCGGTTGGGTATTTTTCAAAATAAATCCGTTTAGTCGAGGCGACAATCTGCAAGCCGTCCAGTGCAAAAAGCCTAGAACAAGCAACTAATCCAAGGAAAATCAGCTGAATTTGGTTAATCAGAGTGGCTCCTAGAAAGCAAAGATCGAACTGTTTCGAGGTCAACAAAACATAAGTAGGCTTCCCTGTCTTCGACGCCCAGGGAAAGGATTAATTCGTTTCCAGAATGATCTAGGGTCATTGCGCAACAAAATTCAATTCCCATCTGTTTAAAAATAAATGGTTTAGAAAGCTTCCTAATCTTAAATTCCCTGTCGAGGTACAGGAAACGATGTAGATAACGGCGGGTGTGGTCATCCATGTGCACAACTTCGTGCACAACCATTAAATAGCCTCCATCAAAGCTAATGGGAGCAGCTGAACCTCGAAATGAAGAAAAGTCTAGGCTAGGTTTATATTCGATTAGCTTCTGGCATTGGCCCGTCTCTAGATTGGGTTTGTAAATAACAAAGGGGTCGTACGAGTAGATCATCATCAGTTCACCAGCTTCGACAAAGGGAAGCCAATTTTTTTCACATCGATTCAGGTCGGGTCCGATCAAAGGGACAAGTTTGTTTAGGCGGCCAGATCCATTTTCGGCTAAATGACAGAGAGATATTTGAAAATTACCGGTGGGATTGGTATCACTTGTAGTACAAGTAAACCAAGGGCTTCCGTTGAGATCGAAAATTCGACAATCGTCTAGACCTTTGATATTCGATGCAATCCAGGAACGAATCCTCTTTCTAGGTAGATCTTCAACGATCTCCATTTGAGACAACACATTGAATTTCTGATCATAGTTAACCAGGAAATTTTTTGTCCGAAATATCCCATTTGCGTCGATGGTATGGAAGAGTTTAGCACCCGTTTGGGTATAATTCACAGTTCTGCAAATGACTTTGTATCCATCAGTGGTTTTCAAAATGGAAGGATTCATCGGGTGGTATCGCTCCGTTTGTCCTTTCTCAATGAGGGGTAGATCAATCATGATGGGTAAAAGGCGTGAATTGGGCAAGTTCTGTACGTAAAAGAGAAGGTTTTTATAGGCTTGGGTTCTCACATGCCATGGGACCCCTCGCTTAACTACCAAATCATCCACAGCATTAAAGCCCTGCTCTCGGAATTTGGTGTAGAAAGCGGCGATCGACAGTTCCTCATTAAATCGGTAATTGGAATCAGGGGCCTCTCTGAATAAAATCTGATCCTTGGGACGGGGAATCGTACTGCCAAAGCTCGCAAAAACATAGGCAAGGTCATTTTGTGCCCGCAGGCGGTAATAATTCGCCACAGCTAATAAAGGGTCGGCTCTTTCTGGATTGTACTGATAGGCTTCTAGAAACCAAAACAGGGCATCTTCCCAATTTCCCTGCTCTCTGTAGCATTCCCCAAGCATGTACTTTGAAAACCATATTTCTTCTCTATCGCCTTCTTGATCTATGCGCTTTTTGTACCATTCAATGGCCTCGTTAAATTGTCGAAGGGTTCTAAGAGACTGGGCTAGGTAGAATGTATCTTTTTGATTATTAGGATGTTGGACTAAGTCGTCTTTTATTGTCTCAATGTCACTTTTAAGCCTTTCTTGATTGTTTCCTAGGTCTTCTACGACCAAACTATCTAACTTATCATATTTGGCAACGGCATCAAATATCCAGGAGTCTTGCAAACTTCTATAGCTTTTCCAAGGAATAGACGCTCGCAAAAGTCGGAGATTGTAACTATAGCATGAAAGAGCTTTAGAATTTTCCAGGAGCAGATAGCCATCTTCCTTTAAATTTTCCCTGCGGAAAGAGTCTTTTATATGAACGGTCATATCCCCACTTAAACAGAGCAGATACGTTTCATTCAGCTTATATCCCTTTTCCTGAAGAGCCTGTTGAGCTGATTCAACGGACAGATGTTTATTGTAATCAGAACTCTTTCCATTGCTTTTGTGTATTTTGCCTGGGATGTTGGTTTTGGCCAAAAATTGCTCAATGATCTCGAGAGTTTTATCTGTGGACCCTGCATCGACCACCGAGATAAAGCTAACCAGATCTTTCGCGCTTTCAAGGCATTTCTCGATGTGTTCAGCTTCATTCCTTACAATGAGTGATAAGCAGATATCCATACCGAAAACCGAACTGGATAGCCCCATGAGAAACAAGGTCACGGTTTTACAAAAAACAGTCTTCTTCATTTACCATTCCTTTTCCAAGTTGGAGTCTCTGTTACGCTCTAAGAAAACACAAAGAGAACACAGTATTTAAACACAAATCTACCCAAACCCCTGACAGAGTATGACAACAAAAGCTTCGAAAAAAATGCTAATGGATTTAAAGATAAAATGCTACAGAGTGATTTTAAGAGGGTGTCTTCAAATTTCGAATGCCTATATTCGGGATTGTTTTCCCGTGAGTTGAGTGACCTTGCCCCCATCTTATACCATTCGCAAAAAATAAAGACATAAATTGCGGGCGCTTTTACCTGCGGGCCTTCGCCTTCACTCAGGCCAACTTATTCAAGTTGGTCCCTCGCTCCAGGCGGTG
>VFKB01000015.1 GCA_009885755.1 Parachlamydiales bacterium
CGATCGAGAAATGAGTCTGCTATTGGCTGTGACTGGCAGTTTACAACGAGCGATGCAAGGATAAAACTCAAAAAGCTCTATCCAACAGTGGGTCAAAAATTATTTTAAAGACTTTTGTTAAACTGTACTAGTGGTCTGTAAATAAAGTTCTCTTCAAACTCAAAGGAAATAGCGGTGAAAAAAAGCCAAAGCTTTGGCTTTTTTAGGACGAAAATGGAGTTGTTTTGATGGGTTTGAACACCAAACCCAATTTTTGTGTTACCAAACTTTTTTGGCCCAATGGGTTTCCGTTTTCTCCACCCATTTGTTCCCACGAATCTCTTTCCAAACAAACCTTTCCACCGCATCGGGATTATCAAGATCAACCCAAAGTGCGCAATCCCACTCTCCAGACGTACTCCAGGCCCATTTAACCTCTTTGGCCTGTTTCCATTGAGACCATGCATCGTCTGGCGCACCTGCTTTCCACTTTATCCAAACCCAAGCTCCCCAGTGAGCGTCAGATTGTTTTTTTGCTTCTACTGCCATGAATTCTCCCTTTTTAGAACTTTTCATCCTTATGGATAAAATAATGATATATAGTCAACAAGTTTCCTTGTGTCTCCCAATCAAAAGCGCTGAAAGGGCTGTGTTGCACACCCTTGCAGAGCACCAGTGTCCATTTTTGCATGCGCGGGATCCTTTTTTAAAAAAAGTTGTCAATTTTCTTATATTCTTCCTATAAATAAGGTAAGGGATAGCTAAGAATGATAAAATAAGACCTACACATGCATATCAACCGATTGAATTTTCAACCCCTGCTCGGGATGGCCTCTTGCCATCTGCAGACGATCGTCTCTTCATTGTTTCCTCCGGGGAGCCCGCCTCCATCCACAGACTGGCGCATCGATCTTGGCGGCGGCGACTTGCTCAGCTGTGCAGTTTCAACACCTCCTGCTTGGAACAAATCTCATGCAACTGTCGTCATGGTCCATGGGATGGGCGGGTCTCATGACTCTGGCTACATGATTCGGCTCGCGCGCAAACTCTATCGCAAAGGAACAAAAGTGGTCCGCGTCAATCTCCGAGGCTGCGGATCGGGCAAAGGGCTTTCTAAGTTACTGTACAATGCCGGAACCAGCGGAGATGTGCTTAAAGTTCTACAGGGCTTAAAAAATGAGGCCCCTGCTTCTGAAATTACCCTTTGCGGATTTTCTCTTGGCGGCAATCTGATCCTGAAACTCGCAGGGGAGCTGGGAGCGGAGGCTAAGGAGCTCGTTAAAGCATTCATCGCCATCTGCGCTCCGATGGACTTGGCGCAAGCGGCGCAGACCATTCAGTCGAAACGGAATCGGTTTTATCACTCCTACTATCTCAAACAAATCCATCGGCAAGCGCGCCCGGGCACCCCTCAAACAATCTTCACCCTCCATGAATTCGACGATGCAATCACAGCGCCTCCTTGGGGATACAAAGGCGCTGCGCACTATTACGAGGAGTGCAGCAGCATCCGATTTTTGCCGCAGATTGTGCAATCGACCCATCTCCTTTTTGCCAAGGACGATCCCTTTATCGGAATGGAGGCGCTGCATCGCATTCCTCTTCCATCCGCCATTAAGGTCTGGACCACGGAAAAGGGGGGCCATATGGGATTTTTAGGAAGGAGCTCTAAGCCCGGCAGCTTTTTCTGGATGGATGATCTACTCTTAAAATGGATCGATGAAGATTTTACTACGCATACCATCACATTTGTATAGAGCAAAATTTTTGTAACAATTACTATTGGCTCTCTATAAATTTTACGAGGGAATCTATGAAACTCTTAACCCTAGGACTAGTGATGGCCCATCTATTTGCTTCCTCTCAAGAGCCGCTCCATTTTGTGGACTGCAATGATCCTATTTTGGATGAGATCTCACGTCCCTTAAGCCAAGAGGAGATTCAAGATCCTGGGATACAGCGCCTTTTTGATGCCATGTTGACGTTGGCCAAGGGCGAGCAGGGAGATCAGAGGAAAAGTCTTTTAGTCGGACTCGCCGCTCCCCAGGTCGGTAAAAGTCTCCGTGTGATCTTGGTCGACGTTACCGCAGATGGGAAAGGGGGCGTTTCCGGGCCGAAGCTCTACGTCAATCCAGAAATCCTCGAAATATCCGAAGAAACTGAAGAGTGGTACGAGGGCTGTTATTCCACAGGGGATGTCAAAGGGATCGTCAGACGCCCCAGCCGTGTGAAAATCCAAGCTTTAGACAGAGATGGAAACACCGTTGTGGAAACCCATACCGGCTATGTCGCGCGGATTTTTCAGCATGAGATCGACCATCTCAACGGCATCCGTTTTCCCGACCGTGTCCCGGATGAGGAGCGCTTGCACATCGTCAAAACCCACGAGATCCCCGCCTACCGGAACCAGCTCGGTTGGCGCACATGGAAAGTTACGATCCCCAAAAAAGGATGGAAGGAACATGCGGGATCTGGTTCTTAAGAATTTCTGATGAAGATGTAGTTGGCCATTCCCTGGAAAGGGCCGGCGCATTGTTCGAGCTCCACCTGCTCTTGAGAATAGGTGAATCCCAGCTCTTCCATAAAGGGAATGATTTGGAGATGAGAGAGCAGGTTCGTATTCAATTCTACCAACACAGACCGGACTGCGGGGTGTGAGAGCGTGCGCTTGGCCCCGCTCAAGATTTTGTGTTCAATCCCATCGACATCGATTTTGATATGCTGGGGAATGGGGATGAATCGCTGCTCCGTCAAAAAATCCAAAGTCACTGCAAAGCAGCCCTGGCTAAATTTGGACTGCAGGGGCTCCTCCTTGAAATCGAGCTTATCTTTAAAACTATTGCAGCCCGCACCTTCAACAACCTGACTTAAGTGCAGCGCATTGAGCGCGATCTCATCGCTGAGGGCAAGCGCATACGCTTGAATTTTTTGATCAAGTCCATTGAGAAAAATGTTTTTATTGAGAAGCGCATAGTTGGAACTCTCCGGCTCAAAGGCTATCACCGCAACGCCGCGCGTTATGGCAGCATAGAGCGAATAAAGTCCCATATTGGCCCCGATATCGAGGAAGAGGTCGTCGGGCAGAAACGTGTCGATCCAGAGAAGCGTTTTAGGTTCTTTATCCCAAAACGTATCGACGCGGTACTGCGTCATCGCGCTCGTCACCGTGACGCTCATGCGGGCTTCATTCAATGATATCGAGGCTATTTCTTTTCCCAAATTGTATAAGCGAACGAGATCCGCTCTTTCTCCTGTTTGCCAATAGGTTCAACGCCGTGAAATGAGGTGTCAGACTTCAAAAATCCAAATACCGAATTAGGGACGAACAGAGCGGTGGACACTTTATCAAAGTCCTGAAAGGCGTAACGTCCATTTCCGCTGCATGTAAACGTCCGATCTTTCGGAAGGTAGAGCGAGGTGCCCAAATGTTTTTGTTCGTGGGTAGCGGGTAAATAAAATAAGAGGGTGAGGATTTTATGAGGATGGTCGGTATGAGGTTCGATGAAGTATTCCGATTGGTCGCGCACCACAGAGGCGTCGATGCCAAATTTCAGGTCGTGGAAATTTTCTTCACAACGGTTTTTAAGCTGCGGGCGAAATTTTTCCAAAATGGCAAGAGCGAGCTCACGGCTACGGATCAAGGTGGCGAAGTTTTGCCAAAAGAGAAACTGAGAAAAGGGGAGCTGCTCCAATGGCTGCGGCTCCAAGTGAAAATAAAACCTCTTTGGATATCCGTCGATGTGCGTGCAGTAAGAAGTGTCGGGGAGATTTTCGAGCAGCTGGGCATAAAAGGCCTCAGGAAAAATCCCCTCGATGTGGAAATGGGGGAAGGGATCCTCTGCAATCGGGGCTGCCGCGATCCGTTGCTTTAAGTGGGAAAATGTCTCTGCTTCCATAATGGAGGTAGTACTAGAAGCGGTTGATTTTCCGCAAGTCATTAGCTCTTGGATGAAAGTCGGAGTCGACACTTCGAAATATTAAAAATTTTATTAATACACATAGTTGTTTGTTTTGTAATTAAACGCAAACAAAAACAATTATAACGCTGATTAGGTTTTGAGTGTAAATAAAATGCTTTAATTACGTTGCTAGACATAATAGTTTAAAGGAGTTATACTAACCCGAAATTTAACAAGGGGTTCAATCATGACGACTGCTGTTAGCGAAAATCAAAGTTTTGTTCCAAGAGCTTTAGCCGGTGCTGGCCTTCTAGGAGCCGCAGGATGGCTGGGTGGTAAAAGTTTAGAGTTGATTACTCCTGCAGTTCTTCCCTCCGCCCATGCTTTGGCTTTGGGACTCACAGCGCCTGCCACGATGGTGATGTACGCACTTGCAAACAAGATCAATGCGGAAGGCGGCTTTTTGAATACACTATTTTCCTTAGTGGCCGGATATACGGCTTCTGTCGGCATTTCTAATTTGCTCGGGTTTTCTGTATCTTTGACAGCTCCTTTTGCAGGACTTACGGCCTTGACCGTTCTTGCAGGAGTCGTGGCGACTGTGACGATCCCGATCATTGTGGTTGCAGGCATCTGCATCAGCTGCACACTGCCGGCTGCTCCTCGCAACGGCGAGAGCGGTATGAGCTATCTTATCGCACGCTTTCTGCCTCTTGCTCCTGAGCAAGATCTGGTACCGAATACTTAACCTTTCTTCATACACACTTCAAAAAAAGCGGTTGCCCTTATCGGAGTCAACCGCTATGTTTTTGACAGTAATACTTCACTTGAGTTTCCATGATTCCTTTCGATTTAGTTCTTTTTGACTTTGATGGATTGCTCGTCGATACCGAGGCGCTCCATTGCAAGGCCTATGTGAAGCTATGTCAAAATCATGGCTGCCAACTTGATTGGGATGTTGCGCAGTTTTACGCTGTGGCTCATTTCGATGCGAAGGGGATTGAGAAGACCCTCTATCAAAAGTTTCCGGAGCTCTACAAGGAAGAGCCGCGCTGGTCGGTCCTTTACGAGGAAAAGAAACAGATCTACCAAAAGCTTTTAGAGGATGGGGCCTTGCGTCTCATGCCCGGCGTCGAGCCTCTGCTTAAAGCGTTGCAGGATGCCGATATCCGCCGGTGCGTAGTGACAAATTCTACTCTCCGCCAAGTAAACCAAATCAAGAATTCCCTTCCTGTGCTCCAAACGATTCCTGTCTGGATCACGCGCGAAGATTATGTCGAACCAAAACCGAGCCCCGAGTGCTATCAGCTCGCGCTTTCCAGGCTCGCGCAGCCGGGCGATCGGGTCATCGGTTTTGAAGATTCAATGCGCGGTCTCACGGCCCTTCAAAAAGCAGGAGTCGAAGGCGTTCTCATCTGCCCGCCAGATCATCCGCAATTAGCAGACGTAGAGATACCTCACTACGACTCTTTCGAAGAGTACCTCAACGCCAATAATTTCTAGTAAAACACTTGCGTCAGAAAAAGGCCGCGTGCGGGCGCAGTTTGCCCTGCGCGCCTGCGGTCTTTGGCGGCAAAGATCTCGGGCAACGTTTCAAGAGGAATTTTTCCTGAGCTGATCTCGAGGAGCGTTCCCATGATGTTGCGCACCATCTTGTAGAGAAATCCCGTTCCTTGAAATTCTAAGCGCACGCCGCCCTCTTCGTCGATGACGTCGAGGCGATGGATGGTGCGGACAGCATTCTTTGCGGCGCTCCCTACGTCGGCTTGATTGGCGAAAGAGGTGAAGTCATGCGTGCCGACAAAGTGCGCTGCGGCTTCTTTTAACAGGGGTAAATTCACGGGATAGAGTGGTCGGTAGCAGTGGAGGCGATTGAACGGGTTCTCTTGTTTATCGAGCCGCAAATGGTACGTGTAGAGTTTTCCCTTTGCGCTGTAGATCGCATGAAAATCTTCTGGAGCAGATGTGACGTCTAAAATGCGGATCGTGTGCGGCAACAGGGCGTTGAGCGAGAGAAGAAGGCGCATCGGTACGATTTCTGCATCGTAAGAAAAGTGGGCGACTTGGGCGAGCGCGTGGACGCCGCTATCGGTGCGTCCAGAGCCAACAATGGATATAGAAGTGCGGAGAGCGGTCGAGAGTGCTTTTTCGATGTGCTCTTGAATAGAAGGGGCGTTGTCCTGGAACTGCCAGCCGCCAAAGTCCGTGCCGTCGTAGGCGACGAGTAATTTATATTTCATGGGAGGAGGGGCAGAATGCAGCCTTGCGGCCGCATTCCGCTACGACAAATTAGGTAAGATGTTTGCTGACGAGCTTTGTCATTTCAAACATGTTCACGTCTTTTTTTGTACCGAAAACTTTTGCAAGTTTTTCATCGGGCTTAATGTTGCGTTTGTTAGCAGGGTCTTGTCTGCGGTGCGCTTTAATGTAAGCCCACAATTTTTTTGTGACTTCAGTGCGCGGCATTGGGCCTCTGCCAACTACAGCGACTAGATCTTCGCTGACTTGCATTGGCTGCATGAACTTGGATTTTTTCTCTTTCTCTTTTGCCATTTGCTTTTACTCCTTTAATCCATTGTAAGTGTTACATTCTAAACACATGTGTATCTTGTGTATAGAGAGTCTCGAGGCTCAAATGTTCCTCGAAAGACAAGTTGTAGCTTGCTTGAGATATTATAGTCAAAAAAAATCGCTCAGGGAGGGCCATTGGGAAAAGGGATTTCCTTGCCTTTTACAGGACAAGCATGGCAACTTAGAGCTTACTTTCAATACCTTAAGTGAGACATAGGATACCATGAGTTTGAGTTCTACGCATGACAAAAAAAAATTATCTCTGCAGCGTGAAATTGCTCGGTTATCTCCTATCATTAATGCGATAAAAGGGTGTGCGACGATCGAGGAGAAAGTTCAGGTCTTAGGCCTCTCAGAAGTATCCCTGGAGGCGCTTGTCAAAGAATCTTTACGCCTCATCGGCCAGGAAGAGCTGTCGATTGTTGATCTACTTGTTATAGAAAAGTTTTACTCTGAAATGGGAGGGATCCTCGGCTATCACTCCATGATGCTCTCCCAGATGCTCGCCTTGGACGAAAAGGAATCGGCATCGGGAGTCTCCTATCACCTTCCCGGATGGGTCGATATTTCTACAGAGTCGGATGAGGTAAGGGCTCTTATCATAGAGGGGATTCGGCAGCTTCCCCAAATGGCGGAGATCTATCCCGTTGGAGGCGCCGCCGACCGACTCCGGCTTCAAGACGAACAGACGGGCGAATTCCTTCCGGCAGCTCAGCTCCTTTTTGGAGGGAAGACCCTTTTGGAATCGATGATCGCCGATTTGAGCGCTCGCGAGTATGTCCACTACAAATTACTTGGCGCCCAGGTGACGACCCCCATTGCGATGATGACCTCTTATGAGAAGGATAACCACGCCCATATCCTATCAATTTGCGAGGAGATGGGCTGGTTTGGTAGATCCAAAGAGTCGTTCCGCTTTTTTTGCCAGCCTTCAGTCCCGACCATGAACCGAGAGGGCGCCTGGTGCAAAAAAAACGCCTCCGAGCTGCTCATGAAGCCGGGCGGCCATGGGGTGATCTGGAAGCTGGCGCGCGATGCAAAAATTTTTACCTGGCTCTTTTCTTTAGGCAGAGCGAAGGCGCTTGTTCGGCAGATCAACAATCCGATCGCAGGGATCGACTACGGGCTCTCCGCCTTTACGGGGATCGGGTGCTCTTCAGGGAAAGCGTTCGGCTTCGGATCATGCCCCCGCCACCTCAAAGCGGCCGAAGGGATGAATATTCTGAAAAGGGAAAATGGCAAGGAGGTGCTGACGAATGTGGAGTACTGTCATTTTCAAAAAGTTTCTATCGAGGAGAACGAAAAGTTCCCCGCTAACACCAATCTGCTCTTTGTCGATCTTCAGGCTGCCGACCGCGCTGCCGCGGAGCATCCGATCCCCGGGGTCCTCGTAAATGTGAAAAAAATTCATTTTTACAACGAGAATCATGAGCTCTGTGAAGAAGAGGTGGTGCGCCTCGAATCGACGATGCAAAATTTGGCCGATTACTTCCCTGCGGATGAGACGTTCCTAAGCTTGAATAAAAGGGACAAAACGATCTCGGCGATCAAGCGGGAGTTTACGCTGGGCGCCTCTCTTCTCGAGACCCCAGAAGGGTGCTATCTCGATTTTCTAAGGAATGCGCGTGAACTGCTGGTGGAGCACTGCGGGTTTGCAGTCCCTGAAATTTATGAGGATGCGCGGCTCTTTACGGAAGGCCCTTCTTTTATTTTTCGGTACGATCCTAGCCTAGGGCCCTTTTATTCGGTGATCGCCCAAAAAATCCGCTGCGGACGCTTAAATACTGGCGCCGAGCTGCAGCTCGATATTGCAGAAATCGATATTCAAGATCTCGATGTGGACGGCAGCCTGCTCATCCGCGCTAAATCCCCGATGGGACACTACGAGGGGGAAAGACTCCGTTATTCTGAGAGGTCGGGTAAGTGCATCCTAAAGAATGTTGCCGTGCGCAATGAAGGCATTGATCGGGAAGTTCCTAATGTTTTCTGGAAATCGGAGATCGCTCGGAAAGAATCTTGCGAGATCCAGATCCAAGGGGACGGGGAATTTTACGCAGAGAACGTGACCTTCCAGGGATCCTGGTGCATTGTTGTTCCCGCTGGCACAAAAGTGACCGCAAAAGAAAAAGATGGCTTTATCGTCTTGGAGCACGAGCTCATCAATTCACCTTCCTGGTCTTGGTCCTATGCGACCGATGACCAGAATCGAATACTTCTGTCCCGGTAATTGTTTTATGCGCAGACAAAAAAAACGGCGAGCACTTTAGTCGCTCGCCGTAATACCACTTACTGTGTCTACAATTAAACGTTTGTAGCAAGAGGAGCAGCGTTTTGATTTACTACTGGAGCAGTTGTAGTTGCAGGAGCAGCAGGAGCTGCAGGTGTTCTGCAGAGGATGCAATCAACGATGCGTGAGAAAGAAGCAGCGGCAAGTGCGCCAGCAGCTACACACACGCCGACTACAGCAGCAGTGCCTTGATTGTTCATCACCCAATCTTTGAGTGTTTCAAAGTGTGGTTGTACAGCAGACCATACGCGTTGTGCGAGGTCGGCGATGTAGGCAGCAGCGGCTGATCCGTTTGTAGTAATCCAGTTGAGTGCAGATGCACCGTATGTTTGGGCTGTGTTTAGAATGTTTTGAACTGACATGGTTTTCTCCTTGGTAAAGTTTGATTGTGAAGGGCACTTTCCCTTAAAAAATCATTACCATTATAACGGTCGCCTGATTATTGTAAAGTGAAGGTTAAGATTTTATAAATTTATTCGGAAGCTTTGAGGACTTCCATGAAGGCGGATTGGGGGATGTTCACCCTGCCAATTTCTTTCATCCGCTTCTTCCCTTTCTTCTGTTTTTCCCAGAGCTTTCGCTTCCGAGTGATGTCGCCGCCGTAACATTTCGCGGTCACATTTTTTGTGATCGCGCGGATGGTTTCGCGGGCAACAATTTTTCCGCCGACAGCGGCCTGAATAGGGACTTTGAACTGCTGCATTGGGATCACTTCAAGCAGTTTTTGGCAGATCGCGCGCCCTTTTGCCTCGGCTTTGTCGCGGTGGATGAGGCAGGAGAAGGCGTCGACAGGCTCGTCGTTCACCCGAATTTCCAGCTTGATGATGTCGCCGATCTCATATTTTTCGAATTCGTAGTCGAAAGATCCATAGCCGCGGGTGATCGATTTGAGCTTGTCGTTGAAGTCGGTGATGATCTCGTTCATGGGGAACTGATAGGTGAGCATGAGCCGCTTGCTGTCGAGGGTCTCCGTTTTGAGCAGAATGCCCCTTTTATCCATCCCCAGGCTCATGATGGCTCCTAGGTATTCCGCAGGGAGCATGATGTGCGATTTGACCCACGGCTCTTCGATGAATTCGACATGCGCAGGATCGGGGTAATGGGCGACGTTGTCGATATTAAGGGTCTTTCCGTCGGTCAAGGTAAATTTATAGACGACGCTGGGAGCGGTGGTGATAATATCGAGGTCAAATTCCCGTTGGAGCCTTTCAAAGACGATCTCCAAGTGGAGAAGGCCGAGGAAGCCGCAGCGGAACCCGAAACCGAGGGCCAAGCTGCTCTCCTGTTCGACGTATAGGGCAGAGTCGTTGAGTTGCAGTTTTACGAGGGCGTCGCGGACAGACTCGAAATCGGAAGAGTCGATCGGATAAATCCCCGCAAAAACGACGGGGGCGATGATTTTGAACCCGGGCAGCGGTTCTTTGGCCGGGTCCCGCAGGGTAGTAATGGTGTCGCCGACTTTCACATCGCCCGATTTTTTGATGTTGGCGACGAGATAGCCTACCTCTCCGGGATAGAGCGCCTCTACGGGCTGCTCGGTGGGGACGAAGATTCCGACATCGAGGACTTCAAAGACCTTGTCGGAGGCCATCATTTTAATCTGTGTTTTTTTCGTGATGCGGCCGCTCATGACGCGCACATAGACCATCACGCCGCGGTAGGTGTCGTAGTGGGAATCAAAGACCAACGCGCGCAAAATATTGTCGGTGGGTTCTTTCGGGTGAGGGACGTCAGTGAGGATTTTTTCTAAAATCTCTTTAATTCCAATCCCGGTTTTTGCAGAGCACAAGACGGCGTTTGAGGTGTCAAGGCCGATCACATCTTCAATTTGTTGTTTGATGCTGTCAGGATCGGCTGAGGGGAGATCGATTTTATTGATGACGGGGACGATCTCTAGGCCGCGGTCGAGGGCCAAGTGGACGTTTGCAAGGCTTTGCGCTTGGACGCCTTGGACCGCGTCGATGACGAGGAGCGCCCCTTCGCAGGCGGAAAGGGATCTCGACACTTCGTAAGAAAAGTCGACGTGTCCCGGCGTGTCGATGAAATTAATTTGGTAGGTGTGTCCATCATCAGCCTGATAATACATGGTGACAGGGTGCGCTTTGATCGTGATGCCCCGTTCTCTTTCGAGGTCCATTTTATCGAGGACCTGCTCTTGCATTTCCCGTTTTTCTAGAGTGTGGGTGATCTCCAAAAGGCGATCGGCAATGGTGGATTTCCCGTGGTCGATGTGAGCGATGATAGAAAAATTTCTGATGTAGCGGATGTCGTGATTGAACATACCCTCTATATTAAAGGATTGAAAAAATCCATTCAAGCAATTAAACTGTAGGCAATTAAATCCTTTAATGAGGTGTCCCATGAGCGTTTCTACCGTCACACAAGCCGCCCCTGTAGTAGTTAACGGCAATTTGCTGCCCGTTGCGGCAGTCTCTGCAACTGCGCTGGACGACCGCATCTATGCGTGCGTTGTTTTAGGAAATATTTTGGAATGGATCAAGACGACAGTCCGCGACCTTTTCAATGTCTGCATTTTGCAGCCGATCTATGATTTGCTCGAGATGATCCAAGTGATCGCCGTTGCGACTATCCATGGGACAACGACTGGCTCGCGAGCGGGAGTTGTTCCGCCCGTAGGAATGCGAAACAGGGGCAACAATTGCTGGGCAATCGCCACGATGCAAATTGTGATGAACAATCCATCGCTCCAGCAGAGAATCATTGAAAATCCCAACCCTAACCTCGAACCTCTGCGCGTCTGCATCCGCCAGTATAAAGATGATCAAGCGCATGGGCTTCTCTTTTCCCGCGCCATTGACAGCCAAGGTCTTAGACGGTGCTTTCTGAACGATAATGGAAGCGGCGTCGAAGACATCAATGATGCCTGGAATTTTCTTTTGGAGCACATTGCGGCCCCGCCGGTCAAATATAGTGTTATCGAAGCACAAGGCGTTACTTATACGGAAGGGTTTAGCCAGTTGCTCGGCAATGAGAACACCCTAAATCTCATCGGACTGCCCGATAAAGACATGCTAGTCTATTACGATAGACCCCAAAGACTGGGTACTTCTGTCAATGAAGCGATCGATGTTTATGGAGAGCGCTATGTCTGTGAGAGTTTTCTGATCCATACAGGGGCCCATTTTGCCACTTACGTCAAAAAGGGGGACGGATGGTGGTTCTGCGACGATCTCATTGTCCGCAGGGCGCCTGCCGCAGAAATTCAGCAGCAACTGCACACCAGCTATATCCATTACTACTCTAAGGTTGAAGCATCAGTTTTTGCCGCAGTCTAATCGGCAAAGAGGAAGATCGGGCACGGACACGGGTACGGTAACGTTCACGAAAGAAGTCCGTGTATCTTTTTTATCTCAAATGAGGAATATAAATTTTACTGGTTGAGGTACACTCCCTAGTGTTGGAAGTGGGCCGTGAAGATTTTTCTTTCGTGAACGTTACGGTGCCCTTGTCCGTGTCCGATCTTCTCCCTCTTATCCCTATTAAATAAAAAGACCTTCCCCCGGTAAAGGGGGAAGGTCTATGAGAGAGATCTGCTAGCTAAGGGATTAGCTCGCGGATACCTCTGTCGCTGGTTTTGTTGTGGCAACTGGCTCGGTTGTAGAGACGTCGTCTTTGACGGCTGTAAGCTTAGCGAATTGCTTGCTGAGAGATTTCGCAGCAACGATCCACGCAAAGATGATAAAGAAGAGGATGCCCGCAACGTAAGGGGTGATTAGGGCGATGTTTGCAAAGCCGATAATCAGCGCTTGGTTGATGAAGGCGCCTCCAGATTTACCTAGGCGTGCTCCGAAGACGTCCACAGCAGCTTTACCTTTCACTTTGGACTCTTGGTCCAGAGGAATGTAAGCCATTT
Organism: Parachlamydiales bacterium; assembly: GCA_009885755.1. Classification (GTDB taxonomy): domain Bacteria; phylum Chlamydiota; class Chlamydiia; order Chlamydiales; family Rhabdochlamydiaceae; genus VFKB01. Next base: position 12,611 of record VFKB01000015.1, read on the forward strand.
CTTTAGTGGGGTCAAAGAGTGAGTATTTGGAAGACTTGCTCATGATGTTTTGAGCCATCCCGAAGATGACAGAAAGCATCAAGGGGGTCGTTCCAAAGATACTGATCACGGATGCGAGAGAGTCTCTAAAGATGATGAAGGAGAAGAATCCTACGCCCGTGATGAGCAGGACCACAGGAGTGATCTGCGCAGCAATGCCCCAGCCGAAGCGGCGGATGAGGTTCCCGCTGATGAAGAGCATCATCAAAATGGTTGTAATCCCCGAAATTGTCGAGAAGTACCCCATGAAGGCGCTGTATTCGTTAGGATTAGGATACTGAAGCTTTAACTGCGCTTTCCAGGTTACTTCGACGAGCTGGATAGAAATTCCGTAGGCGATCACGAGGACGGCGATGCATAGCAAATATTTCGATTTGAGGATGTATGCAAGGCTGTCTTTGAGAGACATTTTGGGTTTTTCTTTCTTCCCTTTCTTAACCTCGGTAGCGTCGAAGAAACGGGGGTCTGTCAATACATTTTTGTTCATCCACCAGTAGATTCCCATAATGATGAGGGCGGAAACAATGACCATACCCATCATGTAGTTCAGGGAAACTCCCCAGGCGTCGGCTCCAGTGGGAAGCTTGTCGCGGACTTTAGAGAAGTAAACAATCGCAGGTCCAGAGATCAACATCGCCGCGTTTGCGCCGAGGCCGAACATTCCATAGAAACGCTTGGACTCGGATACTTTTGTAATGTCGTTAGCAAATCCCCAAAATAGGATGGAGATCGCAACGCTGCCCCAGAGTTCAGACATGATGTAAAAGAGGGCATAGGTCCAGTTTCTAACCAAGGCTACGAGCCCGGAAAGTCCTGCAGGAAGGGTTTCTTTTAAGTGGTCGGCAAAGGCTGTCGGATGGAGCGCTTCGCGGTTAGGGTAGAGGACGAGGACGAAAAGCGCAAAAAAGGCGATGAAGGATAGGATCATCGTATAGAACAATTTTGGCTTCGTCAGGATGTTGCTTAATTTGGAGTAAACCAACATGAACAAGATAGCGACAGGCAAGACCCCGTATACTTTGAGGAAGGGGATCGCTTCAGCGCCGGATCCGGCAGCAGTGACGATCAGGGCGTCTTTAGTATCGCGTAAAATGGTGTAGTTGAAGTTGATGAAGAAAAATAGGAGCAGCATCGGAATGATTTTTTTTAGCTCAAATCCGTGGACTGGCCAAAAAAACGATCTCCACTTACCAAACGCTGGCAGTGAGGAAGGTTGTGCAGACTGTGACATGTGTTATCCTCTAAATGTGTTTTGACTAAGGAAGGAAGATTATATGGGTTTTTGGATTAATTTCAAGGAAATAGAGACTCTGAGCCCTTGATGCAAGGGCCCAGAACTTCTATCAAAATATTATTTGTTTTCGTTGGCGAAAGAAGCGATCATGGCTTGGGCCTGAATGACTTCGACGTAGGCATTCCAAAGATCTTGTTCAACTTTTCCATGGCGGATAGAAGCGATCAGCTCTCTTTTGCAAGAAGCAAGAGATTTTTTTGGGCTTAATACGGACACCATTTCTTTATCGCCGGCGACTCTAGCGATGTTGAGCATACGCTCCAGTTGGGCTCTAGTGAAAGTCAGTTGGTCTCGGCGTTTTCTAGATCCTCTGGCTGCGCGTTGTTTAGGGGCTACGGCGCCTGGTCGGTCGGTGTTGATAATGAATTTTTCAATTAAGGTGCCTAATTCTGAGGGTTGTTTCGTTTTCATTTTTTTCAGTGTGAAATGGTGCATATATCCACCGCTTGTCATAGGCAAGTATTTGCAGAGATCATTTTCTTTTCTGCCGTTAACTTTTTTAATAGCCTTAGAGATAATGTCTTCCACTTCCTTTAAATTCTTTGTTTTGTATTCCATAGTTTCGTTGTTCATTGTTACCTCCAGATAATTTTGACTTTGTTTTGTAATTCTAATATCCAAATGGATGTTTTTTTCTGGAGTTTATAAGATCGTTTATATTTATAGCAATTCAAATGTTTCGAACGTCAATTTAAAAACCATATAAACTGCTTGTCTTATAGTACAGATCCGTTCGAAAAGCCCCTTTTTTTCTTTTTCGGAGTGGGGTGTAAAGAAAAAATTATAATTATGCTTTTTTAACCTGATACTATAGGATAAACTGCACTTTTATACCCCCGCCTGGTATAGTCGGATCAACTCAAAATTGGGTCACCCAAGGATTTTCAATGAGATGGATGGTTGTACTGCTGTGCCTTTTCGGCTGCTCCTCCGCGCCGGAGAGCCCTCTGCACCGATGGATGCAGGCCAATGGTAAAGTAAAAATATTATCGACAACGGCTATGATTGATGACCTGGTAGGCCAGGTTGGAGGGGAGAGGGTGGATCGGTTGGTCCTCATTACGGGTGAAATGGATCCTCATAGCTATGAGATGGTGAAGGGCGACGAAGAAAAATTTTCCTGTGCATCGTTAATTTTTTTTAACGGTTTGGGCCTGGAGCATGGGGCAAGCTTACGCGCCCAGCTGCAGAACCATCCCGACGCCATCGCTTTAGGGAATACTCTGCCAATGTGCGATCTTTTACAAGTCGATGGGCAGATCGATCCTCACGTATGGATGGATGTTTCTCTTTGGGCCCAAACAATTCCGGCGATCGTCGACCAATTATCCAAAAAAGACCCGAAAGGGGTGGATCAATATCAGAAAAATGCGGCGGCCTTAAAAGTGAAGATGCTTGCCAAACAGACGGAGCTTGTCGCCAAGATGCAGCAAATCCCTCCAGAAAAAAGGTACTTGGTCACCAGCCACGACGCCTATGACTATTTCTGCAGAAGTTATTTGGCAGTTCCCGGAGAAAAGGATTGGCAGCAGAGATTTAGCGCCCCTGAAGGGTTGGCGCCTGATGCCCAGCTGAGCGCGGCCGATATCCAGAAAGTGATCGATCATCTTTTCAAGTACAAGATCCAGGTGGTATTTCCTGAATCTAATGTGAACAAGGATTCTTTGAAGAAAATTGTCAACGCCTGTAAGGAAAAGGGGCAGATCATTGAGATATCCAAAGCACCTCTATATGGCGACGCGATGGGCAAGAATACGTATTTGGAAATGATCGAGCACAACGTAGAGGTTTTATACAATGCCTGGAAGTAGTGCAGTAAAAGTAGAGCATTTAACGGTTAACTATGACAAGACCCCTGTCCTGTGGGATATCAGTTTTGAGGTCCCTCCAGGAAAGCTCGTCGGGATCATCGGGCCCAATGGGGCCGGAAAAAGCACCCTGATCAAAGCGGCCCTGGGAATTGTTAAACCCTTGTCAGGAAAAGTTTTGTTTTTTGGCAAGCCGCTCAAAAAAGTGCGCCAGCGCGTGGCCTACGTCCCTCAGAGAAGTTCGGTCGACTGGGATTTTCCCATCACAGCCCTCGACGTGGTCCTCATGGGAAGGTACGGGCGACTGAAGTGGTATAAGTGGCCTAAAGCCGCGGACAGAGAAGCCGCAAAGGCCGCTCTCGAGATGGTAGGGATGGCGGCCTTTGCCAATAGGCAGATCGGCCAATTGTCCGGAGGACAGCAGCAGCGCCTCTTCATTGCACGCGCACTTCTCGAAGAAGCAGACATTTACTTGATGGATGAACCGTTTGCCGGGGTCGATATCGCGACCGAACAGGCGATCGTCGCCCTCCTAGAAAAACTTAAAATGCAGGGCAAAACCCTTTTTGTCGTCCACCACGACCTCAATACTGTGGATCGATACTTTGACTGGGTGATCATGCTCAACATGTGCCTCGTTAAGGCGGGACCGACGGAAGAAGTATTTCAATCCGAGGCGATTGTGCGGACCTACGGGAAGAGCGCGCTTCTGCTTGATGAAGCCGCCCGGCTTTCCCAACATAAGGCCTCAGGTAAGAAATGATTTGGGATGCGTTCACAGATCCCGTCCTCCGCGCTCCAACTTTAGGCAGCATGCTTATGTGCCTCGCCTCGGCGCTCGTCGGCGTGATCGTGGTCTTGCGCAAACGGTCGCTTGTTGGGGAAGCCCTCTCCCATGCCGCCTACCCGGGGGTTGTTTTGGCCGCCCTTTTCGCGGCTGTGTTTTTTCCCGAATCTGAAGAGGGGTTTGCCTTCATCATTCTGATCGGTGCCTTTCTATCGGCCTTGCTGGGGCTTTGGACGATCGAGCTTTTGCAGGAGAAGTTTCGCGTGAAGGCGGATGCCGCGCTCTGTTTTGTTCTATCGGTATTCTTTGGGTTTGGTATTTTGCTGGCTAGCCGCGTCCAATTTACCCATCCGCTTTGGTATCAGAAAATTCAAATGTTCTTGTATGGCCAAGCGGCGACGATGACCGATCAGCACGTCGTGATCTACGGAAGCCTGTGCCTTCTGACAATCCTCTTTATCGCGGTTTTATACCATTCGATCCAAGCGGTGAGCTTCGATCGCGATTTTGCACGAAGCACGGGCATTGCGGTTAAGATGCTTGAAGGGGCAACATTCTTTCTTCTCGTCCTCGCCATTGTCATCGGGATTCGAAGCGTGGGAGTCATCCTAATGTCGGGAATGTTGATCGCCCCTGTGATTGCGGCTAGGCAGTGGACCCACCGGCTGTTTACCCTTTTTGTCCTTTCCGCCCTATTCGGCACATTAAGCGGTTTTTTCGGTAATTACTTTTCTACCGAAATTCCCAAGTGGTTCTCGGCTAAATTTTCGCTGCCAACGGGCCCCATGATCCTTTTGTGCGCCTCGCTGTTTTGTTTTCTCTCGTTGCTCATCTCGCCGGGCTCTGGTCTTTGCAGTCGGTTTTTCCGCATTTATAAGTTTAGGCGCAAATGCCGCCAAGAAAATGTTTTGAAAGCCTACTGGAAGGGAGATGAGGTGGACGAGTCACGCTATTTCCTGTGGACTCTCTCCATGCAGGGATGGCTGCAAAATGAGGGGAAGGGATACCGCCTGACTCCAGACGGAAGGCAGAAGGCGGCGCAGATCATTCGTCTCCATCGCCTATGGGAAGTCTATTTGGTCGACTATTTGGGCCAGGGGGTTGAACGGGTCCATCGGAATGCGGAAGAGATGGAGCACATCCTAACCCCCGAACTGGAAAAAGAACTGACGATCCTTCTGCAGGACCCCAAACGGGATCCCCATCACCAGCCAATCCCGAGCAAGGAGGGGGTATGACACGCAATCCCTATTGGGGAACAGATTTTTTCTCTTTCTTCTCACTGTTTTTTCGCAGGCTTTTTACTGGAGAGCTCTTTATCGGGGAGCTTGCCTCTGATGAGGTCCAAATGTTCGTGCTGATGCTGATCGCTGCGGCAACAAGCATTGTCGGCACCTTTTTGGTCTTAAAAAAAATGACGATGCTCGCCAACTCCTTATCCCACACCCTGCTCTTGGGATTAGTCGTGGCCTTCTTGATCATCCAACCGCTGAATTGGGAGGAGGGGCTGAATTTTTCCACGCTGATGATCGCGTCGCTTCTCACAGGGCTTGCCACCTCATTTTTGACCCAATGGCTCACCCGCTTTATGAAAGTCCAAGAGGACGCGAGCATCGGGCTGATCTTCACGACCCTTTTCGCCTTGAGCATCGTTCTTGTGACGATCTTTACCAAAAATGTCCACCTTGGGATCGAGGCGGTCATGGGGAATGTCGACGCGCTTCACCGCGAAGACCTCAAACTGATTTTTGGGATCGCCGTTGTGGACTTGCTCGTGGTCACTCTCTTTTTCAAACAGTTTAAAATTACCGCCTTTGATCCGGGACTTGCCTCCTCTCAAGGCATTTCTCCCGATTTTTTCAACGCCTTGCTCATGATCTTGGTCGCAGCCACCTCCATCGGTGCGTTCCGCGCGGTCGGCGTTTTGCTCGTCCTAACGTTTCTCGTCGGACTGCCTTTGACAGCGCGGCTCATCACCCACCGCCTCCATTGTCTCATTCCGCTTGCAGCAGGGATAGGGGTTTTGTGCTCTATGGTCGCCGTCGCCCTTTCCAGACACTGCCTCTCGGTTTATCAAATCCCTCTTTCCACCGCAGGTCTCGTGACAGTGACGATCGCGTTTGCCTATGTCGTTGGGCTCCGGGGCCGCCATTATTTAAACCGCAGGCGCAGGCTGCGCGTCCACTAGTTAAAAGAATAAAATCAACGCAAAGTCGCGAAGGCGCAAAGAATTTATAAATTATTAAAAAATTCTTCCGTGTCTTTGCGACTTCGCGCCTTTGCGTTGATGCCTTCTACAGAGGGAAAAGTTCGTACAGCTTTGCCCTCGCTTTAAAAAGAAAAGTGCGTTAAACTCCAACCATATGATTTACAGCTTTTTTTATCTGGTTCTCGCACTGCTCGGGTTAGGTTTTCTTGTTTTTATCCACGAACTGGGCCACTACTTTATGGCCCGCAAGGTGGGCATGCGCGTCGAGGCGTTCGGCATTGGATTCGGTAAACCGATCTATTCGTGGGAACACAAAGGGGTAAAATGGAACCTGTGCTGGCTTCCTTTTGGCGGCTATGTCCGGATCGCCGGGATGGAGAAGCAGGGGAACTTAGAACCGCATCTGATCCCCGACGGTTTTTTTGGCAGGCCACCTTGGGCGCGGATCAAGGTCGCCATTATGGGGCCACTTGTCAATATTGTTTTTGCTTTTATCGCTTTTTGCCTCATCTGGGCGAGCGGGGGAAGAAGCAAGTCCTTTTCTGAACATACACGCCTGATCGGCTGGGTTGAACCCCAATCCGCATTTTACGAGGCGGGTCTGCGCCCCGGCGATGAGATCACTGCCGTTAATAACCGTCCCTTTGAAGGATTTACCGATTTTATCTATGCAGTAGCGCTCGATAATAAAGGTTTGGAGATCCAGGGCAATCACATCGATTACGCCACTCAAGAAAAAAAACCTTTTACATATCTTTTAGATACCCAAAAAGAAGGGAAGTCTGACCTGACCGCTTTAGGCGGCGTGGCTCCTGCTAGCTATATATTTATGGGAGATCAGCCCGTTGGAGCAGGCTCTCCAATCGCCCAAAGCGGCATCCGCCCCGGCGACCGGATCCTATGGGTCAATGGGTCGTTGATCTTTTCCATGGCCGAGCTCAGCGCCGTTGTTAATGAGCCAAAATCTTTATTGACAGTGCGCCGCGGTGATGCGGTTCTGCTATGCAAGGTCCCACGCGTATCAATTTCTGATCTGCGCCTTTCCGAGGCCCAGCAGGCCGAGCTCGATGACTGGCACCATGAAGCAAACTTGAAATCCAAAGTGGACGAGCTCTACTACATTCCCTACAACCTCAACGCCGATGCCGTCGTTCAAGGCCCAATTCCCTACCTCGACGAGCAGGTGGAAAAAACAGTTGACCGTGGGTCTTTGCTCCCAGGAGACCGGATTCTTGCCGTTGACGGCTTCCCTGTGCAATCTTCTTTTGAACTTCTTTCAAAGATCCAAGTGCGCCATGTGCAAATCATCGTAGAAAGAAGCGAAGAGAAGCCTATAGCTTCTTGGCAGCTCGCCGACGCTCAATTTGAGAGCAGCATCCATATGAATGATCTCACTAAGATTACGGCTTCCTTGGGGACCCACCGCCCGATCACAGCCCTGAACCATCTCGTTCTGCTCAACCCTGTGGTCCCTGTTCCAGCGAAGGACCTTTCTTTAGGTAAAGAGGCAAAAGCCGCGCGGGCGCAGCAGCTGTCTGCCTATCTTAAACAGATCGATAAAATCGAAGATCCTAAAGAAAAAGAGGCTGCGCTCCGCATGCTCCAAGACCAAGATAGCAGGCTGATGCTCGGATTTGCTCCTGGTGCAGATGAAGCCGTGATCTATAACCCTTCACCCTTCCACCTTTTTTCAGACGTTTTTGACCAGATTACCCGCACTTTAAAAGCTCTCGTGACCGGATATGTCAGCCCTAAGGGGATGGCCGGTCCCGTCGGCATTGTCCAGATTATCCAACACGGCTGGTCGCTCGGCGTCAAGGAAGCCCTTTATTGGATGGGCCTCATTAGCTTAAACCTTGCAATCTTGAACTTGCTGCCGCTGCCAGTCCTCGACGGAGGCCACATTCTGTTTGCGGCCATAGAAAAAGTTACCGGAAAGCCGATCAAGGCGAAGACCATGGAGAAGTTGGTCATCCCCTTTGTCGTTCTTCTCGTCATATTTTTTGTCTACTTTACCTTCCAGGACCTAAGCCGAATTTTCAGCAGGTTCTTTTAAGGGTATGGCAAGAAATATTTTTAATTCGCAATTAATTCACCCGATGGTTAGAATACATCTGTTTATAGTTTGAAAGTGAGACACTGGGGTGTCGCCAAGTGGTAAGGCAGCGGTTTTTGGAACCGCCTATCGGAGGTTCGAATCCTTCCACCCCAAGCTTTTAAAGCCTAAGGAAAAAATGCCGCAAGACAAACTGATGCTCTTTTCTGGCTCGTCGCATCGCGAATTAGCTCAGGAAATCGCTCACTCTCTAGGCATAGCCTTAGGAAATGTACTCATTGAAACATTTCCAGATAACGAGATAGGCGTTCAAATTTTAGAGAACGTCCGTGGTCGGGATGTATTTGTCCTGCAGTCTATCGCACGACATCCCAATCTCTATCTCATGGAATTGTTGATTATTATCGATGCTTTAAAGCGCGCCTCCGCCCGCTCGATCGTCGCTGTCATTCCCTATTTTGGGTATGCGCGACAGGATCGGAAAGATAAGGGGAGAGTGCCGATCACAGCGAAGCTTGTAGCTGATTTGCTTGAAAAAGCAGGTGCTACGCGTGTGCTGACCATGGATTTGCACGCTGAGCAAATTCAGGGTTTTTTTGATATCCCGGTCGACAACCTCTACGCGAGACCTGTTCTCGCAGAAGCGGTGGTGGCGTTGGGGCTCAAAAATTGTATCGTTGTGTCTCCCGATATCGGGAGCATTAAGCTGGCAAGGGCTTTCGCCGATGAAATAAAGGCGGATTTAGCCATTGTCGATAAGCGTCGTGTGAATGCAAACCAGGTTGAAGCGAACGCGCTCATCGGAGATGTAGAGGGCAGAGATGTTCTCCTCGTAGATGATATGTGTTCGACTGGTGGGACACTGAAAATTGCTTCGAGGGTCTGCAAAAAGGCAGGAGCCAAGCGCATTTGCGCCGCAGTCACCCACGGACTACTTTTAGGTCAAGCGTTTGAGGAAAGTGCGATTGAGAAGATGTTAATCAGTAATACGGTACCGTTGATAGATGGCTACGACCGCCATCGATTACAAATCGTCTCTGTTGCACCTCTTTTTGCCAAAGCGATCGATTCGATCGTGAGCGCAAAATCGATTTCCTCACTCTTTTGTCCCGCCCATTAGACCTATTGCAAAACTAAGAAGATTTTTGGAAAGTTGTAGTTTTTTATAGGAGAACTCATGAAATTGACTGCTAATAAACGCACAGACATGAAAAAGGGTGCGATTAAACAAACCCGTCGCGAGGGAAATATTCCTGCGGTCGTGTATGCCCCTGATCGTGCTGGGGAGCCCATTATTATCAATGGAGAAGAATTTCGAGCCGCGTTGCGCTCGATGAAACAGGGTCATTTACCCACAACGATCTTTACCTTGCACCTTGGCAATAAAGAAACAAAAGCGATCGTTAAGGATATCCAATACGATCTCACTACGTACCAAGTGATCCACCTCGACTTTGAAGAACTTTCCGATAAAGTTCTCGTCAGTGTGAAAGTCCCGATCAGCTGTACCGGTGCCGCTGAGTGCGTTGGGATTAAACTGGGCGGCTTTTTACGCCAAGTTATCCCTGCCGTAAAAGTGGAGTGTCTGCCTAAAGACATCCCTGCAATGTTCGAAGTGGACGTGAGAGAATTAGGGATCAGACAAACGAAACGTCTGTCCGATATTGTGATGCCGAAAGGAGTTAAACCCCTCGTTGACGTGAAAGAGGTTGTTGTTGTCATTGCAAAACGATGAAGATAATTCCTTTTATCTGATTGTCGGATTGGGAAATCCTGGCAAAGCTTACGACATGACTCGTCATAACGTAGGCTTTGAAATTATCCAGGCTTTTGCTAGATCGCAACAGTGGAATTTTCGTTCAACGCCGCAATTAAAGGGAGAGCTCGCACAGGGGACTCTCCACGGAAAAAAAGTCATCCTGCTGAAGCCGATGACCTATATGAACCTAAGTGGACACTCTGTGCAAGTATGTGCTCACTTTTTTAAGGTGGCCCTATCGCACCTTCTCGTCATCTCGGACGATATCGCTCTTCCTTTGGGAAGCTTGCGGTTCCGAGGCGGCGGCAGTGCAGGGGGCCATAAAGGTTTGATAAGCATTGAAGAGGCCTTGGGGACTAAGGAGTACCCTCGGCTAAGAGTTGGAGTGGGAGATCGCACCCAAGGAGATCTAGCCGATTATGTGCTAGGGTCTTTTACCTCGGAAGAACGTGTGGCCCTGCCTTCCATCGTCGAGAGAGCGGAAAAAGCCATCGATCTTTGGATAACGGCGGGTATAGGGGTAGCGATGAAAGAGGTTAATACAAGTTTAGGAGAATAAAAGAACATGTCGAAAGAAAAAAGACATCTTTATGAGGGGATGTATATCCTCAGTGCGACATTAAGCGATGAAGCACGGGCAAAAGCCTTTGATAAAATCACCTCAGGGATTTCAGAAAAACAAGGCGAAGTGCTTAAATTGCACGACCAAGGAAGACGCAAACTCGCGTACGAGATCAACGGAAAAAGAGAAGGTTACTACTACATTCTCTATTTTTCGATCCCGACATCCGCGATTGCCGATCTCTGGAAAGAATATCATTTGAACGAAGATTTGATCCGTTTCCTCACACTGCGTACAGACTCAGTGATGGAGAAAATTGAATTTAAACCTTTAATAGATGCGTGAGGAATCCATGACATTCACTACAAGAAGACCTCCTATTGAAGGAGTGTTCCCCAAGAAGAAGAAACAGTGCCCTTTTACTGCTTCTGGAATGAAACATATCGATTATAAAGATATCGATACGCTCTCTCAGTTTATCACTGAACGCGGAAAAATTATGCCACGACGGATCACCGGCGTCTCCTTTTTCCATCAGAAACAACTCGCGAAAGCGATTAAACACGCAAGACACATGGCCCTATTGCCATTCGTCTCAGAAGAATAAACGGGAGATCAAGAACTATGGCAAATCAATTTTTACTCATTGAAGATGTTGATGCTTTGGGACGCAGCGGCGACGTTGTAAAAGCGAAGCCCGGTTATGCGCGCAACTTCCTCATCCCTCAGAAAAAGGCAGTCATTGCCGATAAGCACACCTTGCGCATGCAAGCTAAGCTGAAAGAAGAGAGAGAGAAGCAAGCGGTGATCGATCGCGCGGATGCAGAAAAAGTCGCAGAGCGCATCAACGGTACGACCTTGACGATCGAAGTTAAAGTCGATCCGGAAGGCCACATGTACGGTTCGGTCGCAGCGGTCGATATCGTCCAACTCTTCGAAAAAGAAGGCATCACTTTGGAGCGCCGTAACATTGTGCTTCCAAAGCCGATCAAAGAAGCTGGATCTTTCCCTTTGACCTTAAAACTCAAAGAAGGAATCCCTGCCTCTTACACTCTTAATGTGGTTGTAGAAGCTACTCAAGAGAAGTAACATGCCCCATCATGACGACGATCCGCTCATCGTTATTACCGGCGCGGCCGGTTTTATTGGTTCCGGCGTCGTCAGGCATCTCAACGATCAAGGCTATTCTAATCTTCTCCTCGTCGACGAGGCAGATCCCGGCTCAAAAGAACACAATCTTTTTGGAAAGCAGTGGATCGATCTCATTCCGAGGGAAGAGCTTTTTGATTGGCTCGAGGGAAGAGAGAGCGAAATTGGCTCCATCATCCACCTCGGCGCCTGTTCGGACACCCTAGAACAAAATTGGGAGTTTCTCCTCGAGAATAACACCCGTTATAGCATCCGCTTAGCGGAATATGCGCTCCGGCATGGACAGCGGTTCATCTACGCCTCTTCCGCAGCGACCTACGGGGACGGATCTTTAGGATTTTCCGATGATCATGATGAGCTCGAGGTTTTAAAGCCTTTAAATCTTTACGGCACTTCCAAGCATCTGTTTGATCTGTGGGCAAAGGAACAAGGCGTCCTCGATCAAATCACCGGACTCAAATACTTCAACGTATTCGGCCCTAACGAAGATCATAAAGGGCGCATGGCGTCGATGATCTATAAGATGTTCCCCATCGCAGCCCAGGACGGCGTTGTCCGCCTCTTTCAATCGTCCGAACCCGACAAATATCTCCATGGAGAACAAAAGCGCGACTTCATCTATGTAAAAGATGTCGCCCGCATCACGTGCGACTTTCTCCAGAACGATCTGTGCGGGATTTTTAATCTTGGCAGAGGTGAAGCGGTCTCCTGGAATCGGGTTGCCAATGCCCTTTTTAAAGCTTTAAATAAAACATCCAATATTCAATATATTGAGATGCCGAAGGACTTGGCCAAGCAGTACCAAAATTACACTTGCGCCGATATGACCAAGCTTTTTAAAGAAGGCAAAGAGCATTTATTTCAATACACCCTGGAAGAAGCGGTCATCGACTATGTCCGCAACTACTTAATGAAAGGTGAGAAATGGTAAAACTCATTGGCATGTTCAGCCGATTTAATCCAGTTCATGTTCTAGTGATCGGCGATTTTATGCTCGACACCTACACTACAGGAAAAGTCAAAAGAATCTCTCCCGAAGCCCCCGTTTCCATCCTCCATGTACAAAAAGAAGAGAGCCGCCCCGGCGGCGCTGGGAACGTTGTGCTCAACCTTATTTCTCTGGGAGCAACCGTAACCGCCGTTGGGCGCATCGGCTATGACGCCGCGGGCACCGAACTGATCCGGTCCTTAGAAAAAGAAGGGGCCTATGTCGAGAGCCTCTTTTTGCAAAAAGATTTTAAAACTCCCGTTAAAAACCGGCTCATCGCCGATGCTCAGCAGATTTTGCGCGTCGATTTTGAAGCCGTCGTCCCGATCCCGACCGACTTAGAGCAACAGGTTATCGAACAGCTTCCTTCACTTCTGGAAAACGTCCAGATTGTTGCGGTGTCCGACTACGCAAAGGGATTTTTATCTCCTTTCCTTCTCAAAAAGCTGATCGAAGTCGCGAAAGAGAGAAATATTCCTGTTATCGTCGATCCGAAGGGCGAAGACTTTGCCAAATATCGGGGAGCGACCGTCATAAAACCCAATTTGACCGAAGTATACGCCGCTGCGAAAGCGACCCAGGAAACTTCCTTGGACAGCGTCGCAGCGACAATCCTTAAAAATTGCGATGTCGAACTTCTCCTCATCACCCGTTCTGAGGCGGGCATTGCCCTTTTTGACCGCGCGGGCCACCGCTTCGACTTCCCTGTGCGCTCGAAAGAGGTTAAAGATGTCACCGGCGCCGGCGATACCGTTCTTGCCATGATCAGCGTGGCGCTCGCCAACGGTATCGATATCCGCTACGCCGCCCAGCTTGCGAATATCGCTGCAGGGATCGCCATTGAAAGGCTCGGATGCGCGCGCATCGACCTTTCCGATATGGCGGAGCGGCTTCTTGAGTATGACGTCGATAATAAAGTTTTTGACGAGGAGCACCTGTTCGCATTACAGCAAGCGCTGCAAGGCAAAAGATATTCGGTCCTCGGCCTAGATAGCGCCGGCGGCATGACAACCGCGCTCTTCACCAGCATCCGCAAGCTTTCATGCCGCGATGCAGAAAAGAAACTGATCATCTACTTGTCGGACAACAATCCCGACGAGGAATTCGTCTCTCTCCTCTCTTCCCTTGCGGAAGTGGACTTTATCGTCTTAAAGTGCGAGAGCCTTAAGAACCTCTGCGGGATCATCCATCCTTACGAAGTGCACGTCATCGAAAAGGATAGAATGGTCGCCCTCGAGGGTGTCGAAAAGCTCCTCACAAATCACGCGGCTCTAATTTAACGCAGCGGAAATGGCGTTAAGCGCTTTCAGAGATTTCAGAGGATAGGTTTCACTAAGTTCTCTCAGCCAGTTGTCAAAACGGTTCGGATAACGAACCTTCAACTCTTTCACAAGGGGTTCATTTCCCAATAGAAACGCCAAATTGAGAAGGTTGCATTGGGTCCGCTCTTGGTGGACTTTCAACGCTTCATAATCGGCATCGCTTAGAACGAACTGCGTCAAGATCCCTTGGTATCCCGTCAGGGTGATAATATCCCTTTTGACCAATACTTTGTCCTGGCAAAGCACTTGCCCGTGGGGATTTTTCGTGAAGGGGTCGGCGTCATAACTACTGACCAGCCATATGGCCATGTGCCCAGTGATGCATTCGTGAAAGAATTGGGCTACCACCACTCCTTTAGAATCCAAAAGCTGGATCAGATCTTTTCTTCCATAAAAGATCGCGGAGCTGATGAGAGAAGGCAGATTAGGATCTAGCCCTCGTTGGAGGAGCTCCAGCGCCACCCTGTCGGTCTTCATCGCACAGGCAGCCACCCAGACAGCCTGCATTTTCATTGGGGACAAGGTCCCGCACAGGTTGTTATTAAATAGAAAGCAGAGCGAGGAAAATTTTCGATTTTCATAGAGTCTGAAGAAGATGCGGTCATCCGTATCAACGAACGCTGTGCCGCGTCCCAGAAGTTTCTTTGCTGCAAGGAACTCTTCATTTTCGATAGCTTTCGCCAAGTAGATTTCATCCGGTGAGGGCGCTACTTCCTGGGAAGGAGCAGCGACTTCGTCGATCGAGCGTTTAACTGGTGTTGAAATAGTATCCTCCGTAAAAAACTCAAAAGAGTACTACGGAGTATACAAAATTTCAATTGAAAAGATTAGCCTTCAAGGCGCGCAATCCGTTCTTCCAGAGGAGGATGCGTCGCAAAAAGCATCATCAGCGGCGACTTTCTATGTCCAGAAATTTTCATCGCATCGAAAGAGGGTTGTTCGGCCCTCGGGTCGCGCCTTTCTTGGAGCGCTTTAAGAGATTGGAGGGCGGCGATCATGTTTCCTTTACCGGCCAATTCAGCGCCGCCGGCATCCGCGCGGAACTCTCTCCATCGAGAGTACGCAGCAACCACCAGCGATCCGAGGATCATAAAGAGAATCTCGAAAAGAATGACCCACAGCATGTAGCTTCCGCGGGAGACCTGCTCGCGATTGCCGCCGCGGGTGCCAGAAAGCGCGAAGGCGAGAACGCGGGCGAGGAACATCACAAAAGCGTTCACGACCCCTTGAAGAAGCGTCATCGTAACCATGTCTCCATTGGAGATGTGGGTGATCTCATGGGCGAGCACCCCTTCTAATTCTTTTTGGGACATTCTCTGCAAAAGGCCGCGCGAGACCGCCACAAGAGAGCGTCTTTTGGTAGGGCCAGTAGCAAAGGCGTTGACCTCGGGGGATTCATAAATGCCCACTTGCGGCATGTCGGGCAGGCGCGCCTGCTGGGCTAAATTGTAGACTGTAGTGACGAGGCGCGCGAGGACAGGGTCATCGGTATGGGGGTCGATGACGCGGACGCCCATGAGCCATTTGGCCATCATGCGCGAAAGGGAGAGGGAAATTAAGGCGCCGCCCATGCCCCAGACCAAGCAAAAGATCATGAGAGAGGTGTAGTTGAGGCCATGAGAATTTAAGAAGGGGCGCACATTGAATAGGTTGAGCACGATCGAGATCGTGATCACGACTAGCGCGTTGATGGCTAGGAATAGGAAAATACGTTTTGCAAATCTCATGATGACCCCTCTGTTTTGCCACTTATTTTACTCCATAAAGGCTAGGGTGTCAAGAGAGCGCGCTGTCAATATTAAACTTGAGTTAATCATTCTTTCCAGACTAAACTCTTTTTGTTTCAACTTTTTGTCTTGGAGATCCAATGCCTGAAATTTATGCTGTTCATGCAAGTGCATCGATCGGGCCTGTATATGTAGCCGGTGGAAAACCTAGAGATCAATATTCTCATGAAATGACTGAGACCTGCTCCCTCACGGACCGTGTGTACCAAGACAAAAGTTCTCAAATGAAAATTACAGAGTTAGACGCAGCGACGGGAATCAGAATACCCGTTCCCGATTACCTTCATGCAAATCTAAAAGTTGTGGTTAAAAAGGAGGGGCCTGAGGTTGTCGTTGAAGATTATGAGGAGATGATTACTGAGCATGTAGAACGCAGGGTTCTTTTCTTTTTCCAGCAGCTTATAGCGGTCTACAAAACTAAGCTTTACTTTGAAAGCGTAGGTGCCAGCGATCAGGCGGTGTCTGCGACGGCTGTGGCCGTGAAAGTGAATGGATCAACCCAGGAGTTAACGAAAAGGCAGGCGGCGCATAGCAGCACACACCCGCGGCTGATCGCTTATGACAGCCAAGCATGGAAAAAGTATAAAGAGCAAGGAGGTCCAAAGCCCGAAGGCTTTGTGTTTCTTAAAGGGACAGATTACTACCGGACGCAAAATGCGACCATGAACATGCCGAAGGCCATCAACGACGCCGATCGGGAGATCGATGAAAAAACTGCATTTTCTAAGCTTCGGGAAAAGAGCGCTGTGGTGGTCAATAAAACTTCGCGGGGTGATCTAACTCCCGACCAAGGAATTATTGAGTTTTGCACGGAAGCTTTAGGTGAGGTGCGCGCTGCGAAAGCCCGATTGGCCGCTGCCAATAAAGATCCTGCTGTTCAAAAGGTTCTTTCTCAATATGAAGACAACCTAGTGGAGATCATGCAGCAGGTCAAGAACGACCCTCTGTTCCTGGGAAACTTTCTGAATATCAAGTTCGCGGATCACCTTGACGCTAAGTCTACAGGGGTTTTGCTCAAGATCCGCTATGCTGCAATCCGTAATCTTAATATCAAGCAAGCTGAGCTCATTCAAAAAGTAGAAATTGTTAGAAAGAGAGTTCTTAACGCGGTCACTCACGGCCGTAAGCCCGACTACTTTGATCTTGCCTTCCGCGCTATAGTGATTCAGCAGGCGAAGACGAAGGAGGATAGACAGCGGTTAGAAAAATTATTCAACTTTTCTCTGGATCACTTTGCTGCACAAAACAACGCAACCGCCGTTGCAAAATACACAAAAACAAAAGGGTTACTTGCCCCTCATCTTAAAGATATCAATTTTATCGCCCGAGACATTCTCCAAGATATGCGCAAACTCCGCACAGAAGAAGCCAATCAAAGAGCACAGATCACAAAGGATCTGAGGGCGATGAAAGGATGGATACAAAGGGAGCTTGGCGAAGAGGTGAAAAAACAATTTCCAAATGCAGCAGCAAGCCAATCGACGATTTGCCGCATCGAGAGATGTATGAAGCTTGTCTCTCCCCAAATTGCGGGGGAGCTAAGTCAAGTGTTTGGGGTGGATTCTGGGCTTTTCATGCCCCATTTTTTCTATGATTGAACTGCTGAAACTACTTGAAAAAGGCAGGGGCCTGAAGCTATGATGCGGCCATGGACTATAAAAAATGGTATCAGGCGCATGCGGCGCAGATCCAAAAAGATTTTTTCACGTTTTTAAGCTTTCCAAGCATCAGCGCGGATCCCCACTACACAAAAGATGTAAGGCGCACGGCCGTTTGGCTCGTAGATTATTTGAAACAGTTAGGCATGGATGTCGAGCTCTGGGAAACCCCAGGGCAGCCCTGCGTCTTTGCCACCTATATGAAAGCGGGGAGGGACCAGCCGACCGTGCTGATCTACCAACACTACGACGTGCAGCCCGTCGATCCCTTAGAGCTATGGCATTCCGACCCATTTAAGCCTGTCGTGAAAGATAATCAGGTCTATGCGCGGGGAGCTTCCGATAATAAGGGGCAATGTTTCTTTTCAATCACAGCTATTGGCGCCTACATCAAACATGCCGAAAAAGTGGGCATTAACATCAAGCTGTTCATTGAAGGGGAGGAAGAATCGGGCGGGGTCGGGACCACCGCAATCCTGAAACAAAAAAAAGAGGCCCTGAAAGCAGACCACTTGATCGTTGTCGATCTTGGGCTATCGGAGCCGGGCGTTCCCAGCATTACTTTAGGGATGCGGGGGATCACCACGATGGAAGTCGAGTGCACGGCAGCGAAAATCGACCTCCACTCAGGAGAGCATGGGGGGATTGTTCTCAATCCGATTCGCGCTTTGGCAAAAGTTCTCGCTCAAATGTGGGATGACAAAGGGAAGGTGACTATTCCCGGATTTTATGACCATGTGGAAGAGCTCAGCGCCAAGGATAGGGCTCAGATCGATTGGACGTTTGACCAGAAGAGGTATGCGGCCGAGTTTGGCGTGACGGCCTTTGCCGGCGAGCCGGGTTATTCCCTAAAGGAATCCGGTATGTCCCGGCCCACCCTAGAAATCAATGGGATCAGCGGGGGATATGCTGGGGAAGGGTTCAAAACAGTCCTCCCGGCAAAAGCGGTCGCCAAGATCTCCTGCCGTCTGGTACCGAACCAAGATCCGGACCATATTTTCCAATGCGTTTCCACTTTTTTTAAAACCCATCTTGCCAAAGGTATTGGTCTTAAGGTAGAGTGCCATCATGGGGGTGCTGCATTTAGGAGCCCCTCTAAAGCGAGGATTGTCCAGGTGGCAGCACAAGCCTACGAAGAAGTTTTTGGAATGCCGTGCCGATTTTCCTTGGCAGGCGGCTCCATACCGATTGTTCCAGCGCTCGCTGAGGCGTGCGGCGGGGATGTCGCTCTTTTAGGCGTTGCCCTTGCTACCGACGACATTCACGCACCCAATGAACACTTTGGCTTAGATCGCTTTGAACTAGGCTTTTTAACGATGACACGTCTTTTCCACATACTCGCAGGAGAGTCCCATGGCTAACCTGCATAACATGGAGGTACCTGATGTCTCAAAGCAATACGATTGTCGGACAATATGTTCTCATATTACCCGTTGGGCTGCATTTTAGATCTTCATGCACATCTCTAAGAATAGAGTACTTTAGCAACTACGGAATCGGTTCATGATCAAGCAGATGTTTCCAGGCCTTTTGCTCCTCGCTGCAGCGCTTGCGCTACTGTTCTTGAAGACAGCAGACGTGTGGTTTGCTATTTTTGCGGCTTCCGCCTTATGCAGCTTATGGATTGTGGCCTTGTGTTTCAAACGGGAGGGGCAAAATACCCTGCTCGAAAATGAGGCCAAGCTCCAAGAGACAGAAAACCGTCTTCAAGAGGCGGAGCGCGCCAAGCGGGACCTTGTCAAAGAATCCAACCATCTCAAGGAGGCTGGGGTACAGCGCGCATTCCAAGAGCAGAAGAAGCTCGAAAAAATCGAATTGGATCGGGATGCCGCTAATAAAAAAACGGGCGACCTGTTCCTCGAGCTAGGTGCACTCAAAGAGCAGCACGAACAAAAACAGCACGAGCTTGTCAAAAAGGTAGAACACGCAGAATTCGCCTCCCGCCGTTTAGTCGGGGAGTTCAACGCCCTCAATGAGGAACTCGCCCGCAAAGAGAAAGCGGTCCAAGAAGCGGAGTTAGAGATCGCCGAAATTTCTCGTGTCGCCCATCATAGACTGGAAGAGCTTAACACCGTCCGGGTAGAGAATTTTGAGCTCGCCCAATTTGCCGCGCAGGCAATGACTCCCCAAGAGATCGGGGGCCTCAAACAGCTGAAAAACCAGCTGGATGAAAAAACTTTGGCTCTGAGTGAGGCCCGCAGCGAGAGGTTCCGCCTAGAAACAGAGCTTCTCGCCTTCCAAAAAGAAAAAGAGCAGGAAGAGGTGCAGTTGGAGCCGAGCGAGGAGTTAAGACAGCAGGAACATCTCGAAGAGGCGGTCGACCACCTCGAAGACCTCGTCAGCCTAATTCTCTTAAAAAAGAAGCGAAAGAAAATTTCATGAACCTATCCTAATAAATCTACTCATGATCTTTTCGCACTTTTCAACTCGAAATCGAATGGCGGGAAGGGAGCCATATTAAAAAATATGACTCCCTTCCCGCCATTCGATTTGGAGCGAAAATTGTCGGAAAGCTCATCGAGAGAATTTATTAGGATAGGTTTATAATTGTTCGCTTTGATTCCTTTTGCTATCCTCTCTCTCCATGAGAAAGTTTGCCGCTTTATTTTTTATCATTACGACGCTCTCCTCATTTGCTGAGGAAGATTATTTATTTATTGTAGACCCCTATCTCACTCCCATCATGGGAGCGGAGGACCTCATCAGCCTCCAGCAGGGGTTGATGCGTCTCGAAGACCGTTGGACGCACCCCGAAAGGGCGCCTAGGAAAACTTGGGCGGCAGGCATTGGACGTTGTGCAGAAATGCTTACGGTCTGGGACCCTATCAACTACACCGCCATGGTGACCCAGCATGAGGTCTTTGGCCATGGATATAGAATCCTCGACGTCGGCCAAAAATATGCCAAATTGCGTCACTTTCATATCGGCGTGCCGCCTCCTTATGGTCCGGGCGGGGGAGCCACAGGCTTTACCGTATCGCCTTATTTTTCTTCGACTCAATCTATGGCCATCTCGATGGCAGGCGTTGAAGCGACCGCCATTATGGCTACGCGCTTAAAGCTCCGCTGGCTGAAGGAATGGAAGATCAGCGGGAGGCAGACCTCCCTTTACACCTTTTCCCAGTTGGACCTGACAGAGTATATCTTGAGCCTCGACGACTCAGAACTATTTGGCGTCAGGGAAGGGCATGACATTGAAAATTATCTCGAAGTTCTCAACGGTAGCTTTCCCTCGGGACACTTGTCGAAGCACCAACTGAAAGTAATGTCGGCTGTAAACTTACTGGACCCCTTTCTCTACTACTCGATCTATGGGTGGTGGCGCTACGTCGTAACGGGAAAAAATATGTTCATCCCGATGATCCCGATCGGCAGTGTGAGATACCTCCCGTCCGCCCGTTTAGGGCTAACGCTGTTCGGCCCTGAATTTTTCTTTGAAAACTTTTTCGTGGCGGACAAAATTCCGATCTACGCCTACTTTAAAGGCGGATCGTTTGGTGAGAACCGTTATTGGGGACTTGGAGTCGAAGATCAGGTAGTTTTCCAAAGAGATCAATATACGCTGGGATTTCGCGTCGACCTATGGCTGCAGCCGAGGCTCACCATCCACCAAATTCCCATTCTGGAATTTGATTCTGGGTTCTACACTGATATCCCTTTCCAACCTTACCGGTTCGGAGGTGCGTTATCTTTGATTGGAACTTACAAGATGGGATTTGCGCAGCTCGGCTACAAGTCCAAAGGATTTTTACCGGGTGAGTCGTTAGAGCACTGTCCGATCATCAGATTGGGTATTCAGGGCCAATTCTGATCTTTCCAAGATCAGAGCGGCCTCGATCTCGTCGATGACGGTGAATCTGTTTAGCGATTCCTCGTAGCAATAGACGTCGGCGCGTGCGATGTCAAACCACCAGCCGTGGATGCGCAGTTCGTTTTTCTCGATGCGCTCCTGAATGAACGGGTAGGTTTTCATGTGCTCCATTTGCTGCAGCACATTGGCTTGAGATATTTGATTGTGAACGGACAGCGAGGGATCGAGCACGAGCCCTTCTTTGACCTTGGAGAGCGATTCTTCGCCATACTTTAGCCACGATTCGAGGTGGGGGCAGCAGAGCGTATCAATTCCCTTGGCGAGGGCTTCCATGGCCCCGCATTCGGAGTGGCCGCAAATGATGATGTCAGAAACGCCTAGGGTGAAGATGGCAAATTCAATAACGGCTGACGCGCTGTTGTCATGATGAGGGCATGTAGAAGGAGGAATGAGGTTGCCGATATTGCGGAGAACGAACACATCGCCCGGGTTGGTCGACGCGAAGAGATTGGGGACCACGCGGCTGTCGGAGCAGGCGATGAAGAGCGTGTCAGGTTTTTGACCGAGCGCAAGCTTAGCGAACAGGTCTCTACCCTCTTCGGTCAAATTTTTTCTAAACTCTACAATGCCTCGGACTAGCTTTTTCATGTTCTCTCACAAATTATTTATATATGATAACACAAACACTGGGATTAAATCAAATATTGTTATTAAAAATATTCTTATTTGTTGTGTAGCTTTAGCTTTTTTAGGAGACGGCCCATATTAGGATCGCTATCCCCAAAGGGGATCTCCAGAGGATCAAACCATCGGATGTTGTAAAATTCTTTTTTGTCATAGAGGTAAGGAGTTGCACTATTGCCCCTTAGGATATACCAGAGGGAGACATCGGTGTGTTTGTCCCCTTTGCCTATTGTTTGTCTAATGGTCAAGAAGATGGGCGTTTCGGAGACAAAGTCCGCGGGGCACCCGAGCTCTTCGACGATCTCCCTGCGCACGGTCTCCTTGGGGTGTTCATTCATTTCCACATGCCCTCCGGTGGGAAGCCATAGACCGGCCTTCTTATGCTCTACGAGAAGCATTTTTTGCGCCTCTGGATCAATCAGAAGAAAGTAGCAGACCAGATGAGGATCCGGCGTTGTTGGTTTTCCGGTGCGAAAGATTTCGGCTCCGGAATCGATCCAGTTTTGAGCGAATGCAATCTGTTCAGCCTCTTCTTTGTCGATGGGTTGGATTTGGCTGATCAGCGATCGGATTTCAGAGCGGATCATTTATCTTTTTGAGAGCTTTTATTTTCGTTTGAGGGTTCTTTATTGCTCACGGATTCTTTACTACTGGACTGATCGTTGCCGCTATTATTGTTGTCTTCTTTTGTAATGGTTTTATCCCCAGAACCGCCGCGCTCTACATACGAAATGTCGATATCAATTCTGACGTTATTTGCAAAAGCTCCAAGAGGAAGCAATGTTGCTATCAATAGAAATTTCATGATTCTCCTTTTTCAATGGTTGCATTTGAGTGGTTAGTTTTTACAGATGCAGAAGCTTTTTCAGGTACTTGAAGATTGACGGTCACCTTAACTGAGAATAAGGAAAAGACTGCTAATGCAGTCAAGATGATCAGCCAAATTAGCAGAATGGGATTTTCTTTGAATATGCGCATAGTCACTCCAGTTAGGTTGTTTTTTTACCAACTATCCCATTTTTCTACAATCAGTTTAATTTTTGCTGAATTTATACCGCTCGTGATTCAAAAATCGGTTGGGATCCGCCTGCATCGCTCAACCCTTCAGGTTGAGCTGCTTCGCCATCGGCTACGCCTGACCCAAAATCAAGGCGTTTCCTTGGCAACCCCCGATTTTTGAATCACTCTCGGTATATTAATCGGCAAGCATCGCATCGTGCAGCTCCGTCACCATTTCGCGCATCTCTTGGGGAGGAAGAGGGCTTTCAATCGTGGAGTAAAACATCCGGCCGATAAAGGCGATCTCAGAGTCGTCGCCCGCTTTGCGTGGAATATAATGGAAGTGGACATGGGGTACAGTCTGTCCCACTTCGTAGCCGTTCTTTTGCAAGAGCAAATAGGCTGAAGTATCGAAGACCTTTTGGACGGCGGTATTGACCTTCTTAATTGTCTGCATCATCTGTGAGGCTTCCTGCTCAGTCAGACCTTCAAAGCGCGGCACATGCCTTTTAGTAATGATCAAACAATGGCCGGGGTAGATGGGTTTGTGCGTGTAGAGGGCGCGCACTAGGTCGTCTTCGTAAAATGTCTGCGCCTCCAATACTTTGGGATCGCAAAATGCACAATAGACGCCCGGGTCATAGAGATTTTTCTGCGGTTTTGGCGTGACGATGTAGAACACGCCGCAGATCAGGCCAACGAAGACTAGAATTGAAACTATATTTCTCATGTCAGAATTTCATGCCCGTTTGGTGTGATGAGGATCGTGTGCTCCCACTGAGCGGTTGGCTTGCCGTCTGCGGTGCGCGCCGTCCAATGGTCCTGCGCATCAATCACCGCTTCGCGTAACCCCGCGTTGATCATCGGCTCAATCGTGAAGGTCATGCCCGCGGCAAGGGGGATTTTTGAGGTGTTGTAGTGGTGCGAAACTTGGGGCGCCTCGTGGAAGTTGACGCCTGTGCCGTGGCCGACAAATTGGTTGACGACAGAGCAATGGTGTTCGCTTGCATACGTTTCGATGACGTTGCCGATCTCTTGCAGAAGCACGCCTGGTTTTAAAATCGCAATGGAGCGCATGAGGCATTCATACGAGACATCGACGACGCGCTGTTTTTCTTCCGAAACAGGATCGATGGTCACCATGCGGCTGCAATCGCCGTAGTACCCGTCCAAAATGCAGGTGACATCGATGTTGACGATATCTCCCTTTTTCAGAGGGATCTCATTGGGAATTCCGTGGCAGATCACCTCATTTAGCGAGGTGCAGATGCTTTTCGGAAAAGGAGGGGAGCCGTAATGGAGGGGAGCAGGAATAGCGCCCGCTTTTTTGTGCAGCTCGTTTGCCAGTGTGTTGAGCGCATTGGTGGTGACGCCCTCTTTGGCAGCTTGGCAGAGTTGATCAAGGATCGAGGCGGCGAGTTTGCAGGCCCTACGGATTCCAGCGATCTGCTCTTTTGTTTTGATGAGGATGCCCCACTGTTTCAAATACTGCTCAGATTGAGAGATGTTGGCGACGGGAAAATGGCATTTTTTCCATTTTTGTCCGCTGCCGCACCAACAAAGGTCATTTCTAGAGATCATAGAATACTTTCTTTAAAATTAAACCGTGCGCGGGAGCGGTTATGCCGGCCTGAGTGCGGTCTTTGCTGTTTAAAATATCGGGTATTGGCGCCATTAACTTTTTTGTGCCAATATCCACAAGTGTCCCGACAATATTGCGAACCATTTTATACAAAAAGTGATTTCCGGACACGACAAACTTAAGCCGATTTCCGGGGACTGGGGTGAGTTCGAGGCGGGTGAGGTTGCACTCAGGATTTTTATGCGCCTGATCGTTGCAAAAACTGGAAAAGTCGTGGATGCCTAGGAGCGCTGCTCCCGCTTCTTGCATGGCCTCGATAGCGGGTGTTTTGGCGACATGCCAAGAAAAGGGGCGGTGGAAGGGGAGCTGCGTTGGGCCCATGCAGACGTGATAATGATATTCTTTGCCGACTGCATTCAGTGTGGGATGAAAATCTTCAGGCGCCTCTTCCATTTGAAGAATGGTGATATCCTTAGGAAGCACAGCATTGACGCTTTTGATCAGCCGAAAAAGATCGCGGGGTTTTGAGAGGATGCAGTTCACGACTTGAGCTTCGGCATGCACACCTTTGTCGGTGCGGCTGGCCGCCTGAAAAACTAGCGGTTCTTGCAGGATTTGAAAGAAGGCCTTTTCTAGGCATTCCTCAATGCTTTTTCCAAAGGGAGTTTTTTGCCATCCCAAATAATGGGTGCCTTCATAGGCAAGGAGTAGTTTTAGGTTCATTGATGGATATAAAGAGTCAGCCCTTCAAAGAACATTTGGACGGCGATGAGGGTTAAGAGCAATCCCATGAGACGCTCGCAGGCATAGATGCCCCGTTTGCCAAGGATTTTTTGTAAGAACGATGAGGCGAGTAAAATGATCGTGGAAGCGACCCAAGCGATGGTAATGGCGATCATCGTATTCCACGGCGAGGTGTCCTGGTGGGAATAGAGCATCACGGCCGCCAAGATCGCAGGTCCTGCGACAAGAGGAACGGCCAAAGGAACGATGAAGGGCTCCCTTTGCTTGCGGATGTCTCCAGTATATCCTTGCTCGCTGGGAAAAATCATTTTTAACGAGATCAAAAAGAGGATGATGCCGCCTGCCGTGAGAACGCTATATTGACTCAATTTTAGGGCGTCGAGCAGGTAGTCTCCCAATAAATAGAAAACGAAAATAATAGCTAAGGCGATAAGCAGTTCTCTAAAAATGATTTTCCGTTGCTTTTCCGGTCTAAACCCCTTGAGCAAGGAAATAAAAAGGGGAATATTCCCGATCGGATCCATCAATATAAAAAAGGAAAAGGCTGCAGCTAATATTGTCATAACTATAATGTATCAGATGGATTAGACTAATCGCAAGAAATATCCATAGTGTTTAAGCTTTCTAACTTGATTACTTTCCACAAGTTTTTCATGAACTTCCGCTCTCTTTCTCCCAGAGGAAGCACTAAAAAACAATCTTGATTTTTTGTGAACGCAGCCGCTGTCCAGTTCGCGGAGCCGACGACCAGTGTCTCCTTGTCGATAAGCGCCCATTTATGGTGCAAAAGCTGCATTCCCTGGCTCAAATGACAAGGAATTTTTTCAGCGCAGAGTTTTTCCAAGGCTTTTTTGCTCGCCCCTTTTCCGGTGGTGCCGTCGACGACGCAGCGCACCTTGACGCCCCTCTTGTTGGCTGCGGCCAGCGCATCGGTCACGCGCGGGTGGGTAAAGGTGAACATGGCGATGTGAATACTTTTTTTAGCCCCGTCGATCAACGAGAGGAGTCGCATGAGGGCCCCTTCGTGGGGAAGGAGCCACAGCTCGCCCCGGGAGAAGGAGAAAAAGTAGCCGGTGGGCTGGGCTAGAAAACCGGCGAGCTGCGGGTCTAAAAGGCCGATCACCAAATTATCGTGCTGGCTCAGGGACGGGGGCGTGAAATTTGCGGAGCCGAGATAGAGGGTGCTCCGGTCGATCACTAAAATTTTTCGATGCATGAGGCCGCTCGAGGTATGGGGGTAGAGCTGGATAGAAGAGGGGAGGCGCTTCAGCGAGCTGCTCGCCTTGCGGTCATAGTAAATGGAGACCTCTAGGCCCTCATTGGCCTTTTTAGACAGGGCGGCTATAATCGAGGGATCGGTCAGGCCATAGATGCTGAGATGGATGGAAGTTTTGGCGTTTTTGATGGCATGGAGGAACAGGGCTTTGAGGTCGTGGCGGCACTGATTGGAGTAGAAAACAAGGGGCTGATCAGGGGTAGGCACAGTGACGGTAGTCGCTGCGACAATGGCCCAGACATAGAAGGAAAAAATAGCTCCCACGAGGGTGGGAGCCGTCCACTTAGATCTTTTGGCCGGAAGCACGCATATCACGGACTACAGCGGGAAGACCCACTTTATCGATGGTGCGCATGCCGTTGATGGTGAGGCGTAAGGTGATGAAGCGATTTTCATCGGCAAACCAAAAACGTTTTTTTACAAGGTTAGGCATAAAACGGCGTTTTGTGATCCCGGTGATTTTAAGGCCGACCCCTTTCTTCTTTTTAGCAATCCCGCGGAGCGCATAGCGTCTGCCGGACATCGGCTTCTTACCAGTAACTTGACAAACTTTTGACATAAATAAGTTCTCCTAAAGAGGCGGATGATAGCATCTAAAAGGTTATTGGACAAGTTCAAACTCGACCTTGAACATTTTTAAGCCCTTCTCCTTGGAGCAAATTGTATAAAATCGATTTAAAAAAATCATTTTACAGAAAGAGAATGTGTCATATGGTGGCATTTATGGAAGAACTGTTTGCAGATCTAGTAGTGATCGGCTCCGGCCCTGCAGGCCAAAAGGGGGCGATCCAGGCGGCGAAGCTGGGCAAAAGCGTCATTCTTATAGAAAAAGACGCCTATCCCGGGGGCGCTGCGCTCAATTCGGGAACGATCCCTTCCAAGTCCTTGCGCGAGGCCATTTTGGATCTCACCGGGTTTTACCAGCGCAGCTTTTATGGAAATAAATTGGAGACGCTCGAAAAGATCTCGATCAACGACCTGAACTTCCGCCTATATAAGGTGTTGGAAGAGCAGCGGGCACTATTACTCCGCCAGTTTGAAAAGAACCACATTCGGTTGATCCAGGGCTCTGCGCGTTTTGAGAACAATCAAGAAGTGATCATTGAAGGGAAGTATAGGATCAAGGGAAACTTTTTCCTCATTGCCACCGGCTCGCAGCCGCGCAACCCGAAAGAGATTCCGTTCGACCATAAAAAAATTCTCGATTCGACGCAGCTTCTCGAAATCGACCATGTGCCGAAAACGTTGATTGTTCTGGGCGGCGGCATCATTGGCTCCGAATACGCCAGCTTTTTTGCGGCGCTCGGCACCGAAGTGACGGTGATCGACAAGCGGCCCCACTTGCTCCCCTTATTAGATGCGGAGATTGGATTGCACTTGCAAAAAGCGCTCAGTGGTTTAGGGCTGAAAGTGATGGGCAACCAGGAGCTTGACAAAGTGATCCGTCGCGAAAACGACGTTGAAGTGCTGCTGAAAGATGGAACTAAGGTCCACGGTGAGATGGTGCTCTACGCATTGGGGAGAGAGGCCAATGTGGACGATCTGGCGATCCAACGCGCAGGGATCAGTTTAAACAAGCAAGGGTACATTCCGGTGAACGCGCTTTTCCAATCGGTCGTTCCCCATATTTATGCGGCGGGCGATGTGATCGGCGGGCCAGCGCTTGCGTCGACGAGCATGGAGCAGGGGCGGCTGGCGATCCGCCATGCGTTTGAAATGAAGACGCACCATTTTCCCAGTTTTTACCCGATCGGGATTTATACAATTCCCGAAATTTCATCCTGCGGATATACTGAAGAGCAGTTGAAGCAACTCGGTTTCCGCTACGAAGTGGGCAGGGCCTATTACTACGAGATTGCGCGCAACCAAATATCGGGCAACGATCCCGGGATGTTCAAGATCTTGTTCCACGTGGACACACTGGAGATCTTAGGGATCCATATTATTGGAAGAGCAGCGACGGAAGTGATCCATATTGGGCAGGTGGCGATGAGTTTTAATGCGCGGATCGATTACTTCATCGACCAAGTTTTTAACTACCCAACATATGCCGAAGGGTATAGGATTGCGGCGCTTAACGGATTTAACAAAGTGAAGCATCAGAAATGACTATTTACGACATTCAGGATAAGCCAAAAGAGATCGCAGAAGCGCCCTCATCACAGAGAGATCGGCTATTTTCCGCTGCTGCCTCGCGCCTTTTTTTCTTGCTGCTCTTGTTTGCGGATGCGTTGTGGGCCTGTTACGCGCTCACGCTTCTCATCTTGGGTTCAATGATCGGTCTTTTAACCGCCTTCAAGTTTCCTTATTTTGAACAGATCATCACGACAGCTTGGCGCACGATGAAGCGGTCGCTCGTCTGTGGTCTCTCCTTATTTGTCGCCCTTTTCAGCCCTGCTTTTGGAATCATGATCGCCTGTACCTACTTTCTGACCTATGACCAAGCCGGCATCGAGGAAGTGGTTCCCGCCTCGCTACAGGACCAATTCAAAGACCTGATGCGATAGACATCAAGAGAATAAAACGCTAAGCCGCAAAGATATATAATTGAAAAAATTCTTCCTTTGCGACTTCGCTCCACTCGCGTCTTTGCTTTGATACCCTCTGCACCGAGAAAAACTCTAAGCGCATCCTCGTTGACTCTTTTTCCACCTTTCTTCTAGACTCCCTCTCAGAACAAACTGGAGTTAACGATCTTATGAAGAAATATTTACTTGGAATTCTTTGCCTATTCACCATGACCGCAGCCCACGCTGTGAACGGAAACCCTGAAAATGGCGGGGGGCTTTGCGGACAAATCCTCGTCGGGGACACAACTGCTTTTTACACCCTCTCCGATGGAACATTTTGGAAAACGAGTGCCTTTGTTACGCGCTGGAGAGGCCCTCTAGAGTGGTGGAATGGGATCGATGTGGCTCCGCCGGAAAATTTGAGATGCACCCCAAAAGATTGGACGCTAGGAGCTCCCATCGCCGTTTATCCTAAGTTCGGGATGGAGATAGACACTTCTAATGCCGCGAACCAAGAAGAGCTGAAAAAATGTACCCATGTTCTGGTTAACCAGCACACAGGTCAGGTGCTCTTTGCTGTTGCATTAGCTCCTGCGATTGCGATGAACGAGATCTTTAATACGGGCGTTGCTGCAGGGTATAATGATGGACTTCAGAAAGGACACAAAGAAGGGCATCAAGCGGCCTATCAAAATGGCTTTAATAAGGGCTATGCCGAAGGCCACAAGAAAGGAGAAGCTCAAGGCTATGAGCTGGGCTTTACTTGCGGACAAGCAGAAATGAGCGGAGATAGGAACCGCTAGAGAGCGTCTTCAAATTTCGAATGCCTATATTTGGGATTATTTTCCCGTGAGTTGGGACGTCCGTCCTTGGGC
The DNA here is from genome assembly GCA_009885755.1 of Parachlamydiales bacterium. Classification (GTDB taxonomy): domain Bacteria; phylum Chlamydiota; class Chlamydiia; order Chlamydiales; family Rhabdochlamydiaceae; genus VFKB01. The sequence goes on from VFKB01000015.1 coordinate 42,510, forward strand.
AATATTCACCTAATATTACCCAAGGACGGACGTCTCAACTGACGAAAAAAGAACACAAATCTAGGTGATTCCAAATTTGCAGGCACTCTCCTAGGCGTCTTTCATCGGTCGCGTCTTTAGACGGACGTTGATCGTGACGTTAGTGTTCATATTCGTCATTTGGAGGGGGTAATTTGGATCATCCCCCTCTTGTATAGAGATCGGAAAGGCAAAAAGCCAGGTCATCGCTACCGAAACATCTTCGGGAGACACTTCATAGATCAACCCATTACTCACTTTAATCGCTTGCCCCTCTGACATGTTTTCTGTAATCGTCAGACTGGCAGGTTTCATCGGCTGCGGAGCGTTTTTAAGAACGAAAGTGTTATTGATCCAATCCTCGAGAAGCAGTTTCTGGTTGTGGTTGAGGTTGTAGACGCCGGTGTTCTTTTGCATCGTTCTCGACATCACATCATCGAGAAAAATGCGACGGGCTGTTGTTTCCGAAGAAAGATAAAAGGCGTAGCTCATCGCTACAACGCTGATGCCAGCAATTAGATAGGTACGGAAAGTTCTCATAGTCCTCCACTTCTTAATTTTCTTTTAAATCAAAACTCAAAATTATTCAAGGCAATAGAAGTTCTAAATGAATGTTGAATCGAAAAAGCCTTGAATTTTAACTTCAAAAGTCTATGATTTTGCAAAACTAATTGAAGGAGTGACCTGTGAAAAAATGGATCTGTTTATTCTCTCTATTGACAACCGCATGTTTTGCTCGCAATGCTGAGACCGCTGCAATTGTAGAAAAAGCTAAGGCTGATGCCCTAGTATACGCCCATTTGGCGGCCCGGCTCGTCGACAAATATACAAAAATGAGTGAAGTGGTCGATTACTCCATTCAAATCGATGAAAATGCAGCAACTGCAGAAGTGGAAGGAGTCCATGTCGCCATGCGTATCGATCCTGAAAAGGTGAAGAAGCAACATCAGCTCTACCAATCAAAAGCTGAAGCGGCAATTAGCGTCCTCTCTTCAAAAGCCAAACGGAAAGTGAGAGGGGCAATTGCTAAAGAGATGGACCTGGAAAAAATCGTTCCCGCTTATACGCAAATGGTCCAACTGTCGATCATCCGCGCATTTCCCGAACTAGACCCTAAAAACATCGAAATCGTCGTCACAACTAAATAGTCTAAAGGGGCTATCCTATCAGCAGTTCGGCAGTACAACAGCAAGAATGGGCCTCCTCTATATTTACGGGAAGGGTCTACGCGTATTTTGCAGAAGCAGGATCCATTCTTTCAGTGGATCCGCGCCATGGGGTTATCTATCTTTATACTTCGGAGTACGCGTAGGAGCGGGACGCGGATGGTGGGAGGGGCGGGGACCCTTTTTCTTCTTCTTCTTGCCCGCATAGCCTTGGCTTTGACATGCTGGCGTCATGGCAACAGTAAAGGGGGTAGTTCCTACGGTCACCGTTGCAGTAACGGTCTGCGTTGTGGTGTTGATGATGGAGACATTGTTGCTACCCCCGTTTGGGACGTAGGCGCTGCCGCAACTGGCCGTTCCTTTCTGAAGGCTACAGAGAAGAAAGAGACACGCCAATAGAAGAGATTTTTTGCTTTTCATCGATGTTATCCTAGGATTTGAAGTAGGTTCTAAGAGTAATCTAGTAAAGTTTTTTTTCTACAGAAAATGATAAGATCTAGAACCTATCCCAGTGCTCGAAAAATATACTTTTTGATTGTTTTTCGATATCTTTCAGAGCTGTAAAAACTTTTTTGAGGACTACTAGTAGTCCTTAACAAAAATTCTTGAGATAATTTCTAGCGTGAAAGCTCACTGAAATCGACGACCGCGTAGCTTCGCAAGTTGATCCGTATTAAGCTAATACG
>VFKB01000030.1 GCA_009885755.1 Parachlamydiales bacterium
CAACGCCTGGAGCGAGGGACCAACTTGAATAAGTTGGCCTGAGTGAAGGCGAAGGCCCGCAGGTAAAAGCGCCCGCAATTTATGTCTTTATTTTTTGCGAATGGTATTACTCGAATTCCTCAAAATTGAGCTTTCTAACAGCCTTTGATATCACTGGTAAAGGGAGAGCATTAGCTTTTTTGCTTGGAGAGACGACTTTTACAGGCGAAGACAAGTTTGCGGTCAAACTATCGATCGCAATGGTTGCTTTATCGGCTAAAAAAGGATCGTAGATCGCTGTGTTCGCAAAAGACTGAATGGACGCGACAACAGAGAGGAGATCGGAGTTGTGAGCATCCGCTTCGGTGGGGAGAGAGTGGGCTAGGGCGAGCAGGGTGTCCTTGCTTTCCGCGCTCGCGATTCCTGCGTGGTATTGGACATGCATCAGCCAGGTGATGGTAGCTCGGGTGTCAGCGTTAGCAGCTGGGCTTTCTGGCGACCCCATCGGAGTGCGTTCAGGCGATCGATCGCGTACGGGAGAAAAATAACTCATACAGTTTCCTTTGTGGTTGCAAATGCAGTGAGGCGTTCATTTACAGCCTCCAGCAATGCCGGATGGAGGGTGGCTAGTTGTTTTTTTAATTCGGCTGAGCGTTCGCTATCCCAGGCTGGAATCAGTTCTTTCCTCAGCAAGGCTATACCGTCTCGAATGCCGGCCTCAAAAGCAGGCTGCGCAATGGTGCCAAGGTCTTGGAAGAGAGGTCCGAGTCGAACTTGGGTTTCTTTGGCGGCAGCCAAAGGCTCTTCACTCAATTGGGTGTTTAAAGCATCACTTATACTGCGCGTCATGGATTTTGCGAATGCTTGCGGGGAATTCGGATCCTTAAACATCGTTTGAATAATTTCTAAATATCTTTTTTGTATTTGCTTATTTGAACTTAAGTCTCCCTCTAGCGCATTGTCAATCGCATGCAGTCTAGGATTCCCATTTAGTTGCTCTTGGGAGAGCATAACATTTCCAAGGTTAGCTTCGAAACTGTTAAGGAAGTTGTCTCCGCTGATGTCTAACTTGAGCAGACGATCATTATTTCCTAGGAGGATGTCCAGGGGTACGAGTTTCCCTAAATTGTAGAAAAGCTCTTTCTTTTGGGCGTCATCTAAGCCTGCGTATTTTGATTTGGCGAAATCATAGAGATTTTCACCTTGAATTCTCTCCATGGCCATAATTTGTTTGCCGTGAAGTTCCATATCAGGGCTTAAGTTATGGGCAACCGATTGAAAAGAGGCCTTAATTGCTTTGGAGACGTCTGTAGGCAAAGAAACTAATGTATTATCAGAGGTGACTTGGAGGTTGCTGTCAAAATCAAATCCGCAGCATTTAGGAACAGAAAACCCAAGGGGTGAATCGCTTCCAAATTTCTGTGAGAAAGCTCTGTAGAGTAGATTCCCTGCAATTTCTTCGCGATCTGACCATTTAATAACATAGGCCACTAAGGAAAATTTGTCTTGTAAGTTGGTCTTAGGATAACTGACAAGCAATGTGGGACCCGTAAGGCCGGCATGAGATTTTTTAACAGGGGAGACCGTTGCAGAAGTGCAGTCTTTCAATACTCTTTGAGCAACTTTGTGCATCTCAGCCGCAGTATTGCCTGCGGTAATTTTCGCAGTCAGAAATTGGCTTACGGAAGTAGGCATGGTCTTGCGCTCAGGCTGGACCTGCTCTAGCAATTTACGTTTGGTAGATTCGAAGGTGTCGTTGGTGACCTCTAAGACAGGTTGCCACGCGTCGACGGTTCGTTTTAACACCGCTTGTCGGGTGCAAGGATAGGGAATTTTACTCAGAACGCGGTCGAATGCGATCAACTGTCCCAGACGCGAGGTTTCTTTAAGGACCTGTTGGGAGGAACCGAAAATTCTTTCAGTTGTAGGGCTGGAGCTTTGTGTGGTCGTCGGAATCATAATTAATTTAATTCTTTTTTTGTTTAATGCAATTATTATACCACACTTTTTATTGCGCTAAAAGCATTAAATTCGTGTAACTTAAAAGTTTTAACTTATAGCGCAGTATTTCTTGACACCCGACGAGCGACCCATTATCTTTTTTTGAATTACGGTCAATTGGGGGTTTTGTGATACGCTACCTTTTTCTCACCCTTTGTTTGGGGGTAGGATCAATATATGGAGAGAATATGAAAGCAGCGCCTTATGGCTCATGGAAGTCGCCTATAACCGCGGACAAGGCTGCCGCGATGTCGGTCCGTTTTCTCGAGGTCCACATTCAAGGAAATCAAACTTTTTGGTTGGAAAGGCATCCTAGCGAAGGGGGACGCGTGGTCCTCATGGCTTGGAATACCGCAACAGGCGTCAATGAAGTCCTTCCTAAAGAATATAGCGTCAGGACCCGCGCCAACGAATATGGCGGCGGAGCGCTTCTCGTGGCTGGAGACCGGATCTACTTCAGCAATGACAAGGACCAGCAGCTCTACTGCTTAGAGGCCGGAAAGGTGCGCCAAGTGACCCATGAGAAGAATGGACGCTTTGCCGATGGATGTATCGATCCAAAAGAAGGCTCTCTCTATTACGTGCGCGAAGTGCATGGAGAAAAAGTGGTCAATACCATCGTCAAGGTAGAGCCCAAGAGCGGGGAGATCAAGACGGTCGCCTCCGGCCACGATTTTTACTCCAATCCGCGCATCAGCCCCGACGGGCGACAGCTTGCCTACGTGCGCTGGGACCAGCCGAATATGTCATGGGACGGCTCCGAACTTTATTTTCTCGACTTAAAAACGTCTAAAGAGCGGTTGATCGCGGGCGGCAAGACCGAATCGATCGCCGATCCCCAGTGGGGCCCCGATGGAGGTCTCTATTATATCTCCGACCGGTCCAACTGGTGGAATATCTACAAGGAAGGGGAGACAAAATCTCTCTATCCCCTAGAGGCGGAATTTACGCTTCCGCAATGGGTATTCGGCGCTTCGCTCTACGCCTTTTCTAAAGAGGGGATCGTGGCGAGCTACGTGAAAAATGGGGTGGGCGCCTCCGCGCTTAAAACAAAAGAGGGGTGGAAGGCGCTCGACCTGCCTTATACGTGCTACTATGGCCTTGTCGCTTCAGGGGATACCATTGCCATGATCGCCGGATCTCCCGAGCAGCCCCTTTCGATCGTCGTCTATGATCTAAAGACGAATCAAGATCTGTTCGTCAAGCACAGCAGCCCTCCGTTGGAAGATGCCTCGTGGATCTCGATCCCCCAGGCGATCGAATTTCCAACGACTGGCGGCAAAACGGCTCACGCCTTTTATTATCCGCCTACCAATCCCCATTTCAAGGGGATGCCCGATGAAAAACCGCCCGTCCTCGTCTTGTCCCACGGCGGCCCGACAGCAGGAGAATCTCCTTGCTATGCGACGCATACCTTATTCTGGACGTCGCGCGGATTTGCTGTCGTCGATGTCAACTACGGCGGAAGCACCGGATACGGCAGGGCCTACCGCGAACGGCTCAATGGGCAATGGGGCATCGTCGATGTCGATGATTGCACCAACGCGCCCCTCTACCTCGCCGAAAAGGGGTTGGTCGATCGGAACCGTTTTGCGATCGAGGGAGGCAGCGCCGGCGGATTCACGACGCTGGCCGTGCTCGCGTTCCGCGATGTGTTCAAAGTGGGCGCCGACTATTTTGGCGTGAGCGATCTGGAAGGGCTTGCTGTCCACACGCACAAGTTTGAGGAGCGCTATCTCGATATCCTCGTCGGTCCCTATCCAGAGGACAAGGCCATTTACCGGGAAAGATCGCCCCTCTACAGCGTTGATAAGATCAAGTGCCCGGTCATTATTTTACAAGGCGATGAGGACGCTATCGTCCCTCCCGCGCAATCGGAGATGATGTACAAGAGCCTCAAAGAGCGGGGGATTCCGACCGCCTACTTGCTCTTCAAGGGGGAACAGCATGGGTTCCGCAAAGCAGAAAATATCCAGCGGGCGCTCGAAGCGCAGCTCTACTTTTTTTCTAAGATCTTACATTTTCCTCTAGGGGAGAAGATCCCTCCTGTCGAGATTGATAACTTAAAGAACTGGAAGGGATGATGCGCTATCTTTTGATGCTTCTTTTTTTTCCTCTGCTCGCCTGGGCAGAGTTCGCCCCTTCCATTCCCTACAACAAGGAAGGGCCGAACCCTGTGGGCTATCTCGCGATCGAAAAAGATCGCGGGATCGACCAGTCCACCTATTTGTATGTGAAGTTTGCCCTCGAGGAATTTAAGAAGAAAAAGGTCCCCTTCATCGTGTTGCACCTGAACACGCCGGGCGGCGAGGTGTTCGCTTCGATGAAAATTTCGGAGCTGCTCCAAAAGATCGATGCGGAAGATCATATTCCGGTGGTCGCGTTTATCGATAATTGGGCCATCTCCGCGGGTGCGATGCTCGCCTATTCGTGCCGCTACATCGGCACGGTGAAAACGGGGAGCATGGGCGCCGCTGAACCGGTGATCGCCGGCGAGGGCGGTCAGATGGAGTCAGCCTCAGAAAAGGTCAACTCCGCACTCCGCGCCGAATTTGCCAACCTTGCGACCTACTACGGCCGCAATCCGTGGCTCGCCGAGGCGATGGTCGATAAGGATCTCGTGCTCGTCAAACGCAAGGGAGAGATCATCAAGCTTGACGCGGAAAATCTGATCCGCCCCTCGGACCAGATCATCAGCAAGCCGGGAAAATTGCTCACGCTGAACGCGCAGCAGCTCGTGGCTTATGGGGTCGCCGATTTTTCTGTGGCGTCAGCGCTTAACCAAGAACCCTTTTTTGCAAACATTCCTCAGCTTGAATATGTGACCTATGAAAATTGGAAGGTGACCTTTTTCAGCATCTTAAGCCATCCGCTGATCGCCTCGCTGCTGATGATGGGCATCATGCTCGGGATCTACATGGAAGTGCAGCATCCCGTGTTTGGATTTGCCGCGATCCTCAGTCTTTCGTGTTTGAGCCTCATTCTGCTCTCCGCGTTCGCCGATCACGCCATCCATTGGCTCGAGGTGATCATGCTGATCGTCGGCCTCGGACTGCTCCTCATCGAAGTTTTTCTCATCCCGGGATTTGGCGTCACGGGAATCGTGGGTATCCTTCTCACTCTTATTGGCGTCCTTACGCTCATGACACCGCGTCTGCCCACGTTTTCTTTGTCCTGGAATTTTGCCGCTGAAGAAATTCTGCAGCGGCTGGCCTATTTGGCCGGCGCCGTGATCGCCACCGCCCTGTTTATTTTGACCGTGGGGCGCCGCTTTGCATGGAAGAGCCCCTTCGTTCTCAAGGAAACGGAAGCCGAAGTTCTTCCTTCCCTTTTCCCGCCAATCGGGGCGGTGGGAGAGGCGTTCACCCAGCTGCGCCCATCCGGAAAAGTACGGATCGAAGGGCAGCTTTATGACGCCATCTCAGAAAGGGAGTTTATAGAAAAGAGCACACCGATTATACTCTTGCGCCAAGAAGGAAATAAAATCGTTGTATGCTCATTGCCATCGTCCTCGCCCTAGTGGGCTTAGCCCTCATTTATATCGAATTTTTTTTGCCGGGAGGGATTCTCGCCATCTTTGGCACCTGCGCGCTCATTGCCAGTCTCGCCGTCTTTGGCTACAAGCAGCAAAGTTTTTTTGGGACGCTGCTCGCCTTTTTTGGACTGCTCGCTCTTGTCGTCATCATCTGTAAAGTAGCGCTCTGGAGGCTACAAGCGTCAGCAACGATTTATTTAAAGGATGACCAGGAAGGATACGTCGCTTGCAGTTTTGATCCTGAGCTCATCGGCAAGGAGGGGATTGTCCTCTCCGATCTCAAACCTTCTGGACATATTTCGGTGGAAGGCAAGCTCTGGCAGGCCCTCTCCGAATCGGGATACATCGCCAAAGGCGCGCAGGTGGTTGTCATCGGCGGCGCCGGAGCGCATTTAAAAGTCAGAGAAAAGGAATAACATCATCATGGATTTTTCATCAGCCCTCTACCTGCTTCTCTTTTTAGTGGCGATCATCGCCCTGATCCTCTTTGTCATGGTCACAAGATATATCAGCCTCTGGTTTCAGGCGTTTGTCTCCGGTGCTCCCATCTCCCTTTTCAACATCATCGGGATGAGCATGCGGAAGATCCCCACCCGCATTATCGTCAACGCGCGGATCAACACCTTTAAAGCGGGCCTCAAACTTGTTACTGTGGCCGATCTCGAGACACACTACCTAGCTGGCGGAAATGTTTCCAACGTCGTGCGCGCGATGATCGCCGCCGACAAAGCGAATATCCCGCTCACTTGGCGTCAGGCGACAGCGATCGACCTCGCCGGCCGCGATATCCTCGATGCGGTAAGAACTTCGGTCAATCCGAAAGTGATCGATTGCCCTGATACCAAGCACGGTGAATACATCACCGGCGTCGCGAAGAATGGCGTTGAAGTGAAATGCCGGGCCCGCGTGACCGTGCGCACGAACATCGCTCAGCTCGTTGGCGGCGCCACCGAGGAGACCATCATCGCCCGAGTCGGCGAAGGGATTGTCAATGCGATCGGCGCAGCGGAGACACACTCTGATGTTCTTGAGGCCCCCCACCGCATTTCCCGGCTCGTATTAGAAAAAGGTTTGGATGCGCAGACCGCCTTTGAGATTTTGTCGATTGACATCGCCGATATCAGCATCGGGCAGAATATTGGAGCTATCCTGCGCGCCAACCAGGCCGAGTCGGATAAGATCATCGCTCAGGCCAAAGCAGAAGAAAGACGCGCGATGGCGGTTGCCATGGTCCAGGAAAACACAGCGAAGGTCACCGAAATGCAAGCCAAAGTGGTTGAGGCGGAAGCCCAGATCCCCATGGCGATGGCAGAGGCGTTCCGCAAAGGAAATCTTGGCATCATGGACTATTACCGGATGCAGAATATTAAAGCTGATACCGAAATGAGAGATTCTTTGAAAAAAGGATAACCGATGGCTAAAGAGCAAAAGAAAGAAGTGAAAGAAGAGAAACCCGAGTCTTCGAGGCTCAAAAAACTGCTCAAGGAAAAGAACACCTTGGCAGATTTAATGCTTATCCAAGAAATTTTAAAACGACCCAACTTTTAAAAGGACAGCTAGCATGAGTTTTAGCACAGTGACTTTGCAAAAAGACGAGAGTATCAGACCCTTCGTATGCGACAGCTCTTCAGGCGACTTGTACAACAATGACGATTTTCTCACGCTGCGGGTTAAGTTTTCTTTGATCGCACTGACCATCCCGTACTACACGATTGGCAACATGGGCTACCATGTCTACACGCTCGTCGAAGGCAAAATCACCGAGAGCTTATGGGATATTGTCAGTGACGCCATCTATGGCATTGCTGTCTTATTTTCGGTTTTAAGCGGGATGGTAAGTCCTTTGGAAGGGAGAAAGTTAGAGGCGATTGTCGAGAACCACTGGCAGAAAGGAGTTTCCAAACATCAAGATTGCCGGATCGTGCAGAACGGCCAGGCCTGCTATTTGGCCTATTGCTTTCAAACATGCGGCAACATCAATGATCGGGGAACTATTCGTCAGTTGACCCCGGCTCCGTCAGCGCACTGAGCACTCTCACCTCGAGTTGAGATTCGGCGATCACGACCTGCTCTCCATTCATCTCGATGAGGTAGAGCATGGTCTTGGGGCTGAGGGGCCGTTTTTCCAGAACTTTGATTCTATGCGCGCCGCCCTGATTCCATCTGCCGTGAGAAAGGCGCCTGACAAACCATAAAGTAAAGAATACAAAGGCCAGAATAAGACCTAACGATCCAAGGATCTTTGCCAAGGCCCACTGGTAGGATTCGGTGGCGGGGGCAGACGTCGCCGTCTCAGCAACCCCGGGAATATCGGCTCCAAAGAGCATAAACAATAATTGATTCATAGTAACTATTGTGGAGCGTCATGGTGTTAATTTCAAGCATTTGCTAAAATGCTCCCGATGGACCTATTAGAAAAAGATAAGCGCAGACTCGTTGAGCTTGCCCTAGCCGCCGGCCGCCGCAGACAGAGTAAGCAAACGGGCTTTGTCCACCACTGCTATGAAAACCCTGAAGCGGAAAAAGAGACCATCCCTGTCTATGAGAATGGCGCGTTTGCGCTTGCCCTATTTCGGAGCAAGACCGCAGAAAATATCCAAGAGGGCAAAACCCTCATTAACAAGCTGCTCTCTTTTGAGGTCGGCGGTAATTTCCCCGTCTATCTCCACGAATACCCCCGCTGCCGCGATCTCTATCTCGGCTGCAAGCTGAAGAAAATTTTTCAATGGATCTTGTCCGATTTTGATGTCATCTTAGGCCGCGAGCTTAAAGAATCTCTAGAGGGCTGCCTCGCGCGCATCGGGGGTGAATCTAAAGAGGTTGCAGACATTCCGCTTGAGCTCTGGAATCCCAAGATCTGCGCTTATGTGGGCATGCAAGATCAAGAGCGAGGAGAGCCTGCTGTGACCCTAAATGATTTGGCGATGGGTCAGCGTTTTGGGATCTTTTCCCGCCGCGCGCTCGAAGACCATCCCATTCATCTAAAAGCGGCCCTCATTCCCTATTTCCCTCCGGAAGCGCCCAAAGAAACACCACCCTTTGCACTCACCCTTGATAACGGATTTCTTCTCCTTTGGGGCGATGAGATGCAGACGCACAGCTTATATTCAAGAGAACCGATAGAACATGCGGGCGTCGAAACTTATCGCTTGAAGCTTCCTGAAGAAGTGCCGCCTGAAGATGAGAGCCTAGAGCTCGCATTCTACTTGAACCATCATCCCGACCATCAAATTCTGATCAATGGCAAGAAGGCGACAACCTTTGTGCCAGGCGATCAAGTAGAGATCCTCTCCAAAGGGATGAAGATCACTTTAAGTTTTTCTGTGGCGAGCGGGAAGGGGAAATTTTTTGGGCACCTTTTAAGAGGCAATCGGCCCCGCCAGCTTTGCGGGACCAAATTTGATGCTTATGATTGGAAGATTGCATTGCGCACTTTGGAAAGGGAGAGCGCGTGCAGTATCGGTTTCGATCTCATACATCAAATAGCTGATTTATAACTCCAGCTAGGGGGGGCATTATTCTTGGAACGGGTGCTCTACGACGATGTTTCAAGCTTTTTTGTTCTGGGATGCGAACAGCATCAGGTCCAATTCCGAATTCTAAAACAGGGCCCCCTCGTACATGCGGATCAGGTTTATATGCCTGCATAAATCGGGTGTTTACCGAGCAAATCCCTTGCAGATTTTTCAGATAGGAGGTGCGCGGCGTTTCACTCTGAAGCCATTCAATGATGTTAGAGGTGTATAAAGTGTCAAGTTCGAGTTTGTTGCTGCTCATCCATGTTGCAATGCCTGTAAAAACCCCGTTCTTATCGGTAATGTCTAGATTGAGATAGCGGATTCGCCCGTCTTCGTGCAGCGCTTTGATCGCTTGAAATTTCTCAGGAGTTTGAAGCCAGCTTCCGGGGCGCACGAGCTCAGCATCGATATCAAAGAGCTTTTTAATTTCTCCTGGGGGAAGGCCTGCAAAGAAGGACTCGGCGTTCTCTATCAAAAAATTGCGAAACTTATCCACAAAGGTGAGCGCGTCGGGGCTCTCTAAAATGCACTGTTGAATCCCTGAATAGATGTCGATTACATGGTCGTCAACATCGCAGATAATTCCGAAAGCCGGTTTAGTAACGCTCATCAGATCAAAATTAAACCAGACGGAAAACCCCAGATGGACCCTGTTTTCAGGCCCTATCCTTGAATTTACGGCAGCGAGTTGCAGCATCCCGCTTTGGTTTTCTTCATTACATCCTATATACGGCTGACACGAGCGGCAACCTGTTTTTTGCAGGGGCTCGGGAAGACCGGCAAAATTATCCTTGGGCTCTAAATTCTCTTTAGTCAACTTGATTCTCTTACTGCCGCTTGAAGTCGTTAAAGAATCCATTTCACTCATTTGTATTTTCTTAGGGTCGGTTGAAGTCGTTGAAGAAGAGAGCGTTTGTGCGGTGGAAGAGTGTGCAGAAAATATTTGGGTAGAGAGGCTCATATTGGTAATCCTTTTTTACTAAAATCTATACAAATTATATAATACAAGGGTTTTTAAAACCAAACTAAAATTATTTATTAGCATTTGTTATTAGTTGTAAATATTTTATTGTTAATGCCAAATATTTATTTTAATTGACAAAAATAAAGATTAGCCTATCATTTTCGCCATGCAAGTTACTTATCCATCAAGCTTTAACTCGATCTCTACCCAGTGGACTTACCTGGAATGGAACGATTTTCTCCATCAGACTGTCCCTATGTGGGATGGGGCAAATCCCTCCCTTTTAGGCCAATTTAAACATGTTGTCGACCTCCTCAGAGAGCAGGAAAGGGAGATTTCCCAGCTTGCCTATGGGGCTGAAGTCTTAGCAAAGTTTCCTGCCGACCCGGCCAATCCGCTGTTTTACTATCAGCGGGAGGCTTATTTGGAGGCGCATAATCAGGTGGAATTTTGGAAGCTGCTTCCCGGAGGCGCCGAGTATTTGCAAGGTAAAGGGAACCTGCTTGATTTAGCGGTGGGGTTAAAGCAGTGGATGGAAGGGCGCCCCGAAGTTTTAGCGCTCAAAAATCTATTGATCACAAAAAAGCGGTTGACCCGCCTGCCGTTTGAAATCGGGCTTTGCTCCCAGCTGGAAAGTGTCACGATCTTAAAGACGCCGATCACGACGCTTCCTGCAGAGTTGGCAAACTTTTCTTCTTTAAAGTATCTCTACATCAGCCACGCGCCTCTGCGGCAGTTATGCCCCGGGTTTGGCCAGCTTCAAGCTTTGGAAAAACTTCATATCGCCCACACCGAGCTCGAAAATATCGATCCTGTGGGAGAATTGATGAATCTCAGACAATTAAATCTCACAGGAAATCGTATCGAGCGGGTGCCGCCATCGCTCGCGTCGATACGTTTAGAATTATTGTTTTTGGATAACAATGCCATTAGCGAGTTGCCCGACGCATTTTTTGAGCAGCCCTGGCTGGAATGCCTAGGGCTTTCCAACAACCATCTCACAGAGATCTCGGAGCGCATTTCTCAGATGGTGCGGCTCCAGCGTTTATTTTTGGGGAAAAATGGGCTAACGACACTGCCGGCCAAACTCAAGACAATGCAAGCCCTAGCGACAATTGATATTACGGAAAATAGGTTTGAGCAGCTTCCATTTTGTCTTGGTTCCATCCCAGCTCTGACGCATCTCACATTTAGAGGAAATGCGGCGGCGCAAAAGCCCGCCTTCTTAAATCATGTCTGGACCGACATCACTTAGTCTTTCAAAGTGGGGCTGTCTACGGCGAGGCCCATGGCGTGTAGACCGTTGTCGACATAGAGAGTGACGCCGGTGATCGCTGAAGCTTTAGGGGAGAGTAGGAACGCGGCGCTAGCGCCCACTTCTTCCGCTTCCATCTCTTTTACGAGAGGCGCATTCGCCTTAGAATACTCGATCATCTTTCCAATGAACCCGATCGCTTTTGCCGCTCTGCTTCCCAACGGGCCTGCAGAAATGGTGTTCACGCGAATGTGCCATTTGCGGCCTGCTTCCCAAGCGAGCATGCGGGTGTCGCTTTCGAGGGCAGCTTTTGCGGAGCTCATACCGCCGCCGTAGCCTGGCACCGCTCTTTCAGAGGCGATGTAGGTGAGCGATAGCGCAGCGCTTCCCGCTGGCATGTGGGGGCCGAAATGGGCGAGCAAGCTCACAAATGAGTAGGCGGATGAGCTGATCGCGGCGAGGTAGCCGGCTCTAGAGGTTTCTAAAAGGGGCTTTTTCACTTCGGGGCCGTTGGCAAGGCTGTGGACCAAAATATCGATGTGGCCAAAATCTTTGACGACAGCTGCGACCACTTCGGACACGGTGTAGCTGGAAGCATCCATGTAGCGCTTGTTTTCGCGGATATCTTGCGGGACGTCCTCAGGTTTGTCGAACATCGCGTCTAGCGCGTAGACTTTAGCGTATTCCATAAGCTTGCCATTCGAGAGCTTGCGCGACTCGTCAAACTTGCCCATCGACCAGGACTGTGTGAAAATTTTGAGGATAGGGGTCCAGGTGCCGATGATGATCTCCGCTCCGGCTTCCGCCAGCGCCTTAGCAATGGCCCAGCCATAGCCTTGGTCATCTCCGATTCCTGCAATAAACGCTTTTTTACCTTTCAGATCCATGTGCATAATAACCCCTTGAATTAAAGAGGTTATTTTGAGGTAAAATTCCTTTATTTTCCACCTTTTTGTGAACGCCCCATCATGAGGCGGCGCCAGCCCTCTGCAGTGAGGACCTTTTGCTTGTGGGGGACCGCTTTTTTTGCGGCAGGGGGTGGAGAAGCCTCTTTTTTAGGTTCTTTCTCTTTGAAGAGCTTTTTGAGTATTTTAGCCATAATTTTATCACCGTTGACAAAGATGCTTCCTAAGCTTATCTTATAGATAAATTTAGCGGTTGTCAAGGAAAGATTATGGCTCAAATTGACATATATTACGAAGGAAATCTTTCAACGCGCGCCGTATTTCCCGATACAGGGGAGGAAATCTTCACCGATGCGCCGAAGGACAACCAGGGTGAGGGGAAGCGATTTTCTCCCACCGACCTCGTCGGCGTGGCTTTGGGCTCCTGCGTGCTGACTCTCATGGGAATTATGGCAAAAAAACTAGGCGTCGATATCTCGGGGACAAAGGCTTCTGTGTCCAAGGAAATGGCAGCCGCTCCCGTGCGCCGGATCGCTTCGATCGCCGTCGTCGTCACCAGCCCCCATCGCTTTAGCGATGAAATTACCGAAAAATTGGAGAAGGCGGGCCACTTTTGCCCCGTCCACCACAGCCTCCATCCCGACATTGCGCAATCCTTCACCTTCAAGTGGGGCGTTTCTTGAAATTTCAGACCGTGCAAGCTTTTGATAAACATTTAAGCCAGGCGTTCCCCGGGCATCCATCCCCGGTCTATCTCATCGTCTCTCCTTTCGACTATGAGCGCAAGCGCCTCATGGAACAAGCTGCCGCGGCTTTTCCCTATCCGCTCCAAAAACCCGCTAACTTCACTCTTGTCTTGGAGCTCCTAGAAACCCGCAGTTTCTTTGGCACTGCGCTCCTCTTTTTTGACGGGGTGGACAAGTTGAAAAAAGGGGAGCTCGAAGCGCTCACGAAGTATCTAGAGAGGCCCTCCCCATTCGCTTATCTAATCTTAGGTAGCGGCAAGAGCTGCGAGGCTCTCTACCAGGCGGGGAAAAAAGAGCTCGTCCTTCTCGATCTCACTCAAGAGAAGCCCTGGGAACGAGAAAAAAGGCTGCTCGCCTGGCAAGTCTCTGAATCGCGCAAGAACCAAAAGAACCTCGGCCCCGAAGCGGCCAATTATTTGCTCCAGAGCGTTGGCCCCGACCGCGCCTTCTTGGAGCAAGAGCTGAACAAACTGTTTTGCTACGTCGGCGCTCGCCCCGAAATCACCGTAAAAGATATCCAGGCTATTGGCTCTTCCGATCGCACCGAAACGGTGTGGCAGATTGCGGAAGCGCTCGTGTGGCGCGGCATACGGATCCCCGATGAGTTTGCCGCCGATTTTGGCCTCATCGCGCAGGTTCGCTACCACCTCCAAGTCGGCGCAGAATTAAGCGAAGGGAGCTCCTCGCTCGCAAAATCTTACATGGTAGAAAAATGTGCTCCGATCGCAGAGCGCCGCGGCTTTTCTTACTACCGCAGAGCGCTCCTTGCGCTTTTTGAACTGGAGCTCCACTTAAAAAATCAGACCTTAGAACCGCTCATTTACTGGGACCGACTATACTATGACCTTACTGCTGCTGCCCAACCTTCTCGGTGAAGGCCTCTCTCACGAACTCTACATGCCGATCAGTGTTGACCGCGCGGTCGCATCCATCAAAGGGCTCATCGTCGAAGATGAAAAAGAGGGGCGCCGCTACCTCAAAATGTTCGGCCAAGATTTTCGCAACACCCCCATGCAGGTGCTCAGCGAACACACCCAGGACAAAGATCTCGACACGCTTCTAGAGCCGCTCCTAAAAGGGGAGCGCTGGGGGCTGATTTCCGACTGCGGGCTTCCCTGCCTCGCCGACCCGGGCAGCAAGCTCGTCTACCGCGCCAGAGAAAAGGGGATTGCCGTTGAGGCCTTTACGGGGCCCTCATCCCTAGTTCTCTCGCTCATGCTCTCAGGGCTTCCCGCTCAGCGGTTCGCCTTTCACGGCTATCTCGACCGCGAGTATGCCTCCCTGAAAACCCTAGAAAAGCGCTCTTTCCAGGATAAGGCGACCCAGGTGTTCATCGAGACCCCTTACCGCTCCCAAAAATGCCTCGAAGCATTATTAAAAAATTTACTTGATACAACCTATCTATGCGTGGCGGCTGATATCACGCTGCCCACACAAATCGTAGAGACCCATCCGGTCCGCGTCTGGAAACAAAAGCCTCTGCTTCAGCTCGATAAAAAGCCGGCGATCTTCCTGATTTCTTGTTCTTTGCAATAATTAAAGTAATTACTATCATTAGTAATGATTTTAAATCATTACGACATTGACTGAAACTATCTATTTACTTTATAATTATAACTACACAATCACGTTATAATTAATTAAATTAAAAAAGAGGTTTATATGTCAAATCCATTAAAATTGAATCCAGATGCACCAATCATTTCAGGAGCACCTAAAGCTAAAGCTCCAAAAGCTGAAGAGCAGTCGACAGCGCAAAAGGTTGGCTCGAAAGCATTAACCGCCCTTTCTTACGCCGCATCGGCTTCAAGTTATCTATGCTTTGGAACGATGAGCCTCATGGGTAGATCGCTCTCTTATGCCGGTTCATATTTGAACCCTGCGGCTACTGCAAAAAAAGTTGCAGCTACCGCAGTTGGACAACAACCTCCAGCAGCTCCAGCAGCGCCTGCAAATTCCGTCTCAACGGTGATTGGCTCAGGACTGCAAAAGACAGGTTCTGCGATTTCTTATGTGGCTGCAACAGGGCCTAAGTATATGAATGGAAAAACGGTAGCAGCTGTCGCTGGAGCTTATGTAGCTTCTAACATCATGCCTGCGGCGGTCTCATCTCTCGCTAGCACGCTCATCCGCTCTTCAGCCGAAAGTCTTCTTGCCCCAGTTGTCTATGCGCCTTCGCTCGTCACTTCGCTTACAGGCTTAGTCTTCTCGACAGGGCTGAACTCGCTGGTTAGCCTCGCGCTGACGCCTCTGCAATATGTTCCAACTCTTGCAGGTAGCATCGTCTCGATCGTCCCTGCTGAAGTGATCGTTGGCGGAGCCTTGGGATATATGGCTGCAACGAAGTTAATGGGTAAATAATTTCCCTTTATAAAGCATATCGATCAAGACACGCCTTTCTAGGCGTGTCTTTTTTATTTTGATTTCTTTCTGTGCGACTGCACGTAGTTGATTGAATAGACCGCGACGAGGCGCGCGACTAAAATTCCAAAATAGAACTGCCCAATGATCCCTTCAATGATAGCTAGCGTCTGACTTAAGTCCTGGGTAGGAACGATATCCCCATAGCCGATCGCAATCAGCGTCACAAAACTAAAGTACATCATTTGAGAGAGGAAAATATGTTCCTTCGAGGGGAAGTTGAGGTGGAAAGAACCGGGGACAAGAAGTTCGGCGAGCTCATAGGCAAAGGAAAAAGCGATGCCGATGAGCAGGTAAGTGCAAATGGCCCCTCTCAATGTCTCCATGGTGACCTTCGCTTCGATCACGACCGTGTAGAGGATCGAGGAGGCGCACACGATCAAAAATAGAAAAATAAATAGTTCGCTGAGAATGTGCATTGGGGTATCAGGCAAAAATACGGCACCCCAAGTAAACAAGAGCGTGGGGATTGCTAGGCCCATGGCCCAATGCTGTACTCTTTTTGGATGGTTGCAGTTGAAGATGGCTCCGAGGAGAACTCCGATAAAGGCGACATGCCAGATCGCAGCGTAGATGAAGTTTCCCTGGAATGGGCGAAAGACGAGCAGCATCAGAAGAAAAACTAAAAGCTGCGTAAATTTCGCGTCGAAAATTCGTTTTATGAGCATAACCGCACATTAAGAAAGAAGGATTTTGTTGTCTACAGATTAAATGATGGCTGTTGCAACGGAGTCGTAGAAGAGAAGGCCTTCTTGGGACAGCTTCGCGTGTGTGTTGGTGAGCTCGAGCCAGCCTTGAGTTGCGAGTGTGCGCAGGGTGGCATGGGTGGCGGGAGGCAGGTTGGGAAATTGGGAGAGGTTGACCCCTTCGAGCAGGCGGAGGCGGACGGCGAGGAGTTCGTGCAGGTTATCGGGATAGGCGAGGGTTTCTGAAAAATCGACGGGGGATCTGTTTTCGGCCAGCGCTTTTGCGTAAGAGGAGAGGTTGGCCGCATTTTGAAATCTTCGCCCTTCCCAGTAGCTGAACGCTGAGGGACCGAATCCGAGGAAGGGGCGCGCAGTCCAGTAGCCGCTATTGTGCCTAGAAGCGAATCCTGGCTTGGTAAAGGCGGAGATCTCATAGCGGTTGAGGCCCAGCGCTTCTAGGCGGGCTACAGCGGTCTTAAGCATTTGAAGGCTGGTCTCGGGGGTGGGGACCTGGGGGAGCAGCCTTTTGCGGTGTTTAAAGAAGACGGTGTGGGGTTCAAAGGTGAGGTTGTAAAGGGAGAGGTGGGCGATCGGTAGGTTTTCTAGGCGGGCGAGGGTCCGCTCCCAGCTCTCTAGGGTCTGAGAGGGGAGGTCATACATGAGGTCGATTGAAATATTGTCGATGCCCGCTTGGTGGGTGAGTTCGATGGCGCGGATGGCGGTTTCGGCGTTATGTGTCCGGTTGAGGGTGTTAAGCGAGGAATCATCCAGGGATTGAACGCCGATGCTGACGCGGTTTACACCCGCTTTTTGGTAGGCCTGCATGAGCTCCAAAGTGACGTTCTCTGGGTTGGCCTCGAGGGTTATTTCGCAGCTTGGGGGAGGGCTGACCCAGTCGATGATTTTCTGGATTGCGGCGGGGCCGAATAGGAAGGGTGTGCCGCCGCCAAAATAGAGGGAGACGATCTCTTTGTTTGCGAGGAGAGGGGATTGTTTTTTCCACTCGAGATCAAGGGCTGAGAGGAGCTGGGTCTTAAAGCGCTCTTCATCGGGCAGCACGTAAAAGTGGCAGTAGGGGCACTTGCGGGTGCAAAAGGGGATATGAAAATAGAGGCTGACAGGCTGGATAAGGCTACCGCTCGTCGGGATCTTCAAAGACGCCCCGTTTCCAACGGTTGCGATCGCTGAAGGGATCTTCTTCTTCCTCTTCTTCTTCTGGGGCCGCGTCCTCACTTTCCAGCTCTTGAGTTTCTTCGCCGGCTGTGGACTCCGCCTCAAAAGATTCGGTTTCCATGTCGAGACCTGCGTCGGTCAGACCTTCCTCTCCGCCTTCGATATCAGGCATGCTCTGAGGCTCTTGAAAAGCGGGGCGTCCGTGAAGGGGGCGCTTGGGAGGAGTGAACTCTTCCATTTCGCCGCTCTCTTTGAGGAAGCGGAGGCGATCTTTTTCTTCATTGACACGCTCGGTCAATGTTTTGATCTCTTCCTTATGCTTCTCCAAATCCTTCTTGGGAACTAGGCCGAGTTTGAGCCATTGCTCAAGGTCGCTCAGTTCGCTTTCCAATTTTTTTAGTCTGTCGCTCTTCAAGTTCATAGCTTATGTACGCTTCATTTTTTGTGTTGAACGCCAAGTTTATACTCCGTGGATCCAAAAAAATTCAAGGAGTAAAATTTTTTATTTACACTAAGCGGTATATATTGTAAACCAGGGCTATGAGCTTGATCCCCTTTTCTACTGCCAGTTTCTCCAATCTTCCGCTGATGGAAACGCTCTATCAGCACTATTTACAAGATCCCGCCAGCGTTGATGCTTCGTGGCGCGCCTTTTTTGACGGCTTTGAATTCGGCGGCAAGATCGGGGGAGGGGAGGCGAGCCCGGAACTGAAGGTCTACGCCCTCATCGAGGGGTATCGGACCTATGGGCATCTGCTCGCAGATTTCAATCCGCTAGCGACAAAAAAAGTGGTTGAGGTCCCGGAGCTCGAATTGAAACATTTTGGGTTTAGCCCCAAAGATTTGGGCCAAATGGTGCCCACCTGCGGATTCTTGAAAGAGAAGGAAGTAGCCCTCCAAGCGCTCATCGATGCGCTGAAAAAAACCTACTGCAACCGGATCGGGATCGAATACATGGGCCTGGGCAATCCGCAGATGGAAGCCTGGGTGCAGAAAAGAATTGAGCCTTACTTCGAGCTCCCTTTATCTGCGGAAGAAAAGTTGCTGGTGCTCGACAGCGTGAACAAGGCGGAGCTGTTTGAATCTTTCCTTCACACCAAGTACGTGGGGCAGAAACGTTTTTCTCTTGAAGGGACGGAGACGCTCATCCCCGCCCTTTCTGCAATCGTCGAAGCAGGCCCTCAGCTGGGCTTGAATGGAATTTTTTTAGGCATGGCGCATCGCGGCAGGCTCAATGTGCTGGCCAATATCATGGGAAAATCGTACGGCCAAATTTTCAATGAGTTTGAAGCGCACTACGAGCCCGATGTCGAAGAGGGCTCCGGCGACGTGAAATATCACAAAGGCTTCTCGGGGACTGTGACCACTCGCTCCTCAAAAACGATGAATATCGTTCTGACGCCGAACCCGAGCCATCTTGAAGCCGTAGACCCAGTGGTGGAAGGTCAAGCACGTGCGGAGCAGATGAGAAAAAGCACTAAAGAGGTGCTGCCGATCTTGATCCACGGCGATGCGGCCCTGGCCGGCCAGGGGATCATTTATGAGACATTGCAGCTCTGCAAGCTGCACGGCTACAGCACCGGGGGCACGCTCCACATTGTGATCAACAACCAAATTGGATTTACGACGCTCCCTCAAGATAGCCGCTCGACCCGCTATTGCACCGATGTCGCCAAAGGGTTTGGAGCGCCCGTTTTTCACGTAAATGCGGAAGATCCTCAAGGGTGTGTGCAAGTAGCCAAAATGGCTCTCGAGCTGAGACAGGAATTTGGCTGCGATGTCTTCATCGACCTCAACGGCTACCGCAAATATGGCCATAATGAGGGGGATGAGCCGATGTTCACCCAGCCTCTTGAATATCAGCTCATCAAAAGTAAAAAAACGATCCGCGAAATCTACCGCCAGCAGCTCATCGAACAGGGCGTTCTAACGTCAGCTCAGGCCGATGCGAGCGAAACCCAGTTTAAAGACAGTTTACGCGGTGCGCTTGAGCAGCAGCAAAGCGCGCCTCCCAAAGAAGAAAAACAGCCGATCAGAGATACAACCGCTCCGGTGGTCACAAAAGTCCCTGCAGATACGCTCCGCTCGCTCGCGCATACATTTTGCACAGTTCCGATCGGATTTAACATCCATTCCAAGATCCATAGGCTTCTTGAAGAGCGTCTCGCCATGGTGGATGGCGACCCGAACAAAGCGGCGATCGATTGGGGCATGGGGGAACATTTGGCCTTCGCGAGCTTGCTCAATGATCACATCCACATCCGGCTTTCGGGCCAAGACTCGCGCCGTGGAACCTTTTCCCATCGCCACTCGATGTGGATGGACCAGGTCAATGCGGGAAAATATTTTCCGCTTTCCCACTTGAGGCAAGGGCAAGGGCTGTTCGATGTCTACAATTCACCGCTCTCTGAATATGCAGTGCTCGGCTTTGAGTTTGGCTATAGTTTGATGAGCCCCGAGGCGCTGATCATTTGGGAAGCGCAGTTTGGCGATTTCAGCAACGGCGCTCAAATCATTATCGACCAATTTCTGACCACCTCCGAGCAAAAATGGACCCACAGGTCCAGCCTCACCCTCATGTTGCCCCACGGCTACGAAGGGCAGGGCCCCGAGCACTCCTCGGCGCGCATCGAGCGATTTTTGCAGCTGGCTGGCGATGACAATCTGCGGATCGCCAACTGCACGACCCCCGCGCAACTCTTCCACCTGCTGCGCAGCCAAGCACTCTGCCCCATCAAAAAACCGTTGATCCTTTGCACACCCAAAGCGCTCCTCAGACATCCTGTCTGCGTGAGCTCTCTCAACGATTTCAGCTCGGGATCTTTCCAAGAAATCCTCGACGATCCGGCCGGAACGCTCCAGCCCAAAAGGGTGATCCTCTGTTCTGGAAAAGTCTACTACGATCTAGTCGCCGAAAGGGAGAAAAGAAAATCTAGCGGGATCACCATTTTACGCATCGAGCAGCTCTATCCCTTGAATATGCAGTATCTCCAAGGCCTGCTCAAAAAATATGCCGGTTTTCAGGAATGTTATTGGGTACAAGAAGAGCACAGCAACATGGGCGCTTGGGATTATATCCGCCCCTTCTTGATGGAAGCCTTGGAAGGAAAATGTCCGCTAAAATATGTGGGAAGGGCGCGCAGCGCGTCTCCCGCCGCAGGTTCCTACGCGCTGCATAAAAAACAATACGCTTCGATGATGGAGGACGCATTCCGATGAACATAGAAATTAAAGTTCCCACGATGGGGGAGTCGGTCACCGAAGCGATCATCAGCAATCTGATCCAACCTAGCGGCAGCATCGTCGCGGTCGATCAGGAGATCATTGAGCTCGAGACCGATAAGGTGAACCAAGTGCTTTACGCTCCCGGCGCCGGCGCTCTCACCTGGAATGTCGCTGTAGGCGATAAAGTCACGATCGGACAAGTGATCGGAACCCTCAATACCGATGCCAAGGCCCCAGCCGCAGCCGCGCCTCAGCCAAAACCCGCTGCTCCCGCTCCAACGCCTGCACCGGCAATGCCCGCTGCAGAAGGCCCCTCCGCGCGTAAAATGGCGCCTGAGTTCGTTGCCTCACTCTCAGCGCCCGCAGTCCGTTCCTCTGCAGCGCCAACACCTGCGCCAAAAATCACACTTCCTGAGGGGACAGCGACCCGCAAAAAAATGAGCAACCTGCGCAAAGTGATCGCGCAGAAGCTCGTCGAAGCGAAGAACAGCACCGCGATGCTCACTACGTTCAATGAGATCGACATGAGCGTGATCATGGAGCTCCGCGCGAAAGAAAAAGAGAACTTTGAGAAGAAATTCAACGTGCGCCTCGGGTTCATGTCGTTCTTTGTGAAAGGTGTCGTGGCAGCTCTAAAAGCAATCCCTCAGGTCAATGCGATCATCGACGGAGAGGACATCCTCACTTACAACACCTACGATATTGGCGTCGCCGTCTCGACCGAGAAAGGGCTCATGGTCCCCGTCGTGAGAAATTGCGATCAGCTCTCCTATGCGCAGATCGAAGGGGAGATCGCTGGATTTGCAAAAAAAGCGCGCGATGGCAAGATCACTGTCGATGATCTGCGCGGCGGCAGCTTCACCATCACCAACGGCGGCGGTTTCGGTTCGCTGCTCTCTACGCCAATCCTCAATATTCCACAGAGCGCGATCCTCGGCATGCACACCATCCAAAAACGGGCCGTCGTCGTGAACGATCAGATCGTGATCCGTCCCATGATGTATGTGGCCCTCAGTTATGACCACCGGATCATCGATGGAAGAGAGGCCGTCCTTTTCCTCGTCAACCTCAAACAAAATCTGGAAGACCCTGCCCGTCTTCTACTGGGACTCTAATGGAAACTTTTGATCTCATCGTGATCGGTTCTGGACCTGGAGGCTATGTCGCCGCGATCCGCGCTGCGCAGCTAGGCCTCAAGACCGCCTGCATCGAAAAGCGTAAGGAGCTCGGCGGCACCTGTCTCAATGTGGGCTGCATCCCTTCGAAATCGCTCCTCCAATCCTCAGAAAATTACTGGAACGCGCTCCACCACTCCAAAGAGCACGGCATCGACATCGCCAATGTCGGCCTAAACTTTGCGCAGATGATGCAGCGGAAACAAAAAGTAGTCGCCGGATTTAATGACGGGATCGCCGGCCTCTTCAAGAAAAATCAGATCACTCGCTATACCGGGACCGCAAAATTTCTCTCTCCGAACACCATTCAGGTCGATGCGACCGAGCTCACCGCCAAAAATATCCTCATTGCGACAGGGTCAGAGCCCATTTCCCTCCCATTTTTGCCATTCGACGAGAAAAAAGTCCTCTCCTCTACCGGCGCGCTGTCTCTTGAAAAGGTGCCGAAAAAAATGCTCGTCATCGGCGCCGGCGTCATCGGCGTTGAGCTTGGCTCAGTCTATCAACGCCTCGGCTCAGAAGTGGTCTTCATTGAATTTCTCGATCGGATCTGCCCAACGCTCGATGAGAGCATCTCAAAAAATCTGCAGCAGCTCCTCACTGCGCAGGGGATGACATTCCACCTCAGCTCGAAGGTGACGAATGCCAATATTTCCGACACCGTGACCCTCCAAGTGAGCAGCGCCGACAAGGGCGAGAGCCAAATCACGGGCGATGTCGTTCTCGTTTGCATTGGAAGGCGTCCCTACACGCAAGGCCTCCAACTGGAAAATGCAGGGATCACCCCCACCCCAAAAGGGCTCATACCCGTCAACGGCATGTTTCGCACCACCACGCCGCATATTTATGCGATTGGCGATGTGATCGACGGCCCCATGCTTGCGCATAAGGCTTCGGAAGAGGGCGTTGCCGCAGTAGAGATCATCGCCGGCCAGAGCCCAACAATTGAATACATGGCGATTCCCAACGTGGTCTACACCGAGCCCGAAGTGGCGGCTGTTGGCCTCACTGAGCCCGAGGCCAAAGCGTTTGGGCTTAAGATCAAGACCGGCGTTTTTTCTTTCAAGGCGAATTCCCGCGCTAGATGCTCCGGCTCCGATGATGGTTTTGTAAAAATCATTTCTGATGAGGCGACCGACCGGCTTCTCGGGATTCATATCCTTGGGCCTCATGCTTCCGAGCTGATTGCCCAGTCGGCCCTAGCGATCCAAAAGAAAATGACCACATTGGACCTGATCCATACGCCATTTGCGCATCCAACGCTTGCCGAAGCGATCAAAGAAGCGGCCCTCGCCGTCTACAAACGGCCGATCCATCGATAGTTTTGTATCTCCCTAATATTTAGCCTGTTAAGATACTTACCTGTCAAAATGAAAACCATTTCGAAATTTATTTTGACAATTAAACAGATGATTACCTATCATTTTGACCTATCATATTGACAGGTAGGATGATCTATATTAATATGGAAGGTAGATGGGGAAGTTAACGCCGTTGCCAACAGAAAAAAATCCCCCTGAGACGTTGGAAGGGTTGGTTAAAAAGACGCATGAATTGTCCAAAAGATCCGAGAATGTATATTTGGACAATCCTCATGTTCAATTGCGAATGAGGGAAAGAAAGGTAAGCATTCGGCAGATATTCGATGTATTGAGGCTTGGCAAAGGGATAAGCGGTCCAACTCAAGATAAATATGGAGATTGGAGAATTAAACTAAAACGCTTCTCTGCAGGGCGGTCTGTTCAGGTGGTTGTGGTTGTAAAGAAGGACTATTTAGAAGTTGTAACGGTAATATAAAAGGAGATTTTTATGACAAAGCACTATCACTATACCGAATGCGGGCTATCGAATGTTTTTCTCGTGAATGGCTATAAATTCAAGCAAACCCCTAGAGGTAAATCCTTTTCTATTTCTGATATGGATGGATTGCACAAAGCCATTGGTTTATGGCTCGTGACATCTAAGAAGGATTTTTCTGGAGAAGAAGTACGCTTTTTAAGACATGAACTATTGTTATCTCAAAACGCTCTGAGTAAATTGTTGGGAGTGAGCGAGCAAGCCATTCGTCGCTGGGAAAATGGCAAAGTTTCCATGCCAAAACCCTCAGAAACGTTGTTGAGACTTCTTTATCGAGAGCATGTCCACAACAAGGATGGGAAAATTTCAGCCATGCTTAAGTCAATTGCTGATTTGGAAGAAACAATCAATGACCATGAGCTCCTTTTCAAATCGACCTCAAAAGGATGGAAGTCTGCGGCTTAAATGGCGCACTTAAATCAATGTCTCTTAAAGAACTGAATTTCCCTTTCGTGCTGCACAGCGGCGGCTCGTGTAGTGAAGGTGCCTAAATTTCTTCGCTTGCCCGTTTTGGGATTGATTTTGCGGGAATAGAGGCGGTATCCGCCAGAAGGAAGTTTTCTAATCATACAACCTCATTAGATGAGTAAGTACTTCGCCAGTTCATAGCTGATCGGTTTGGCAAATTCGCTGTCGTTGAACGCCCGCTCTTTGTGAGAAAGCTCATAGAGGTACTGCTCTCCCTTCTCATTAAGGATGCGCACGATCCGCGTCAGCGTCTCTTTTTCATGGTCGTCGAACAGATTTAAGTTCGGCTCCATATTCGACACAAAATCATGTTTCCCTTTTTTTGCCAAGACGCCATCTTTTTCCAGATAGGCAAAGAGCGCCTGAAATCCGTCGGGGCAAGGGCCGTAATCGATCGGCACAAATCGGAGCCCCGTGATGCTCTTGCCGTAGTTCTTAAAGTGCAGAAAGTCGACGTAGAACAAGATCTTGTTCAAGAACAGCTTCGATTTTGCCTTTTTATGCTTCACCAAGAACGCGATGATGTTCTTGATGATCTCGAGGTTGAGAGGGCGGAAGCCGCTGAAAACATCGGGGGGGTTCGATTTGCGGTAGACTTGGAGCGCATTCATTTCCGCATAAGCCTCATCGCACTTGAGCCGGATATGGTCGTCCTGCCCCTCGTCTTGAATGTAATAGGTTTCCCAGCGCTTGATACTCGCTTCTCCCACGTTGAGATACCGCGCAAACTCCACCTGCGACATTTTGAGCCGCTCTCGATAGTTCACAATCTCCAAAGAGGTGAGCAGCCCATGAGCTTTTCGATATTCATCTGCAGCAGCTCGGCGCAAGCGGTTCATCTGGTCGGCATCCATCTGCGGCTCGCCGCAGGAGGAGCAGACGCAAGCTTCCGCGAGGACCTCGACCGTTTCGCCTTTCAGCTCGACGGGGAAGCGGATCCTTTTATTATCGAATTTCTTGCTGTCGCAATTTACGCATTTCATTTGTTCTCCTCAGAACATTTGCTCTCGTGTAGAGAGATGTAGTAAAACGTCTCGTTCTTTAACGCGAACTTTAGATACATCTTCTTTTTAAACGTCCCGCTCTGCCAGGAAAAAGCCCATAAATCCTTGCCCTCGACCGCCTTTTCGTAAGCGCGCTGCGGAGGATGGCTTCCCTCGTAGTCCTCAATCCTGATCTCATTGAGCAGGTCGCTAATTAAATCCCACACCTCGGAGCTGTCGTCGATCCGCAGTTTATACAGTTCGCCCACCACCTTGGTAAAGTTCGCAAAGCGCGCCTGACCTCCATCGAGAGCTTTCTTCGCTTCTTTGATCTTATGCAGTAGCTCATTGGCTGAGGGGCGGTTGTTCACAGTGCCTTCTCTCAATTTTGATTATAGTATCATATGATACCAAACTCAAGAAAAAAGGAGAAGAATAATTATTTGATAGTTAATACGCCTCTGCGATCAAGGCGGAGTGGGGTGCCATCTCATAGGTATACTTGAGCGCGGAGTGATTTTTGGGCTCTTCTATGAAGTCCTCGGGAGGCTTTAGAGCAGTATCGACGACCCGGTACCACTTTTTGTGGGGCGGGGGATCGGGTAGGAGCAGATGGGCCTTCTCAAAATGGGCATTGAAGGCGATATAGAGGTTGTCGTGGGAAAATGCGATGAAGCGGCTCTCCGGGCCCCAATTGGGCTTCAGCGGCTCAGGGCCGTGCCAGGAGATGTCTTTTACTGAATAAAATTTCGTGCGACGTAGGCTGGCATGCAGGTGGCGGAAGGCGATCATGAGGGTATAGAAACGGAAATAAGCAGACGCGTGATCGAGCTCTTTCCACAAAAACCAGTTGAGCGGGTTGTCCTGGCACCAGGTGTTGTTATTGCCGCTCCGCGTGTGGCCATATTCGTCGCCCATGAGGATCATGGGGATGCCCAGCGAGATCATCAGCGCCACGTGAAAATTGCGCATCTGTTGTTCGCGCAGCTGTAAGATCTCATGATTTTGAGTGGTCCCTTCGACGCCGCAGTTCCAGCTTTCGTTGTTGCCCGCCCCATCCCGGTTGTCTTCGCCGTTGGCCTCGTTGTGCTTCTCTTGATAGCTCACGAGATCTTTGAGCGTAAACCCGTCGTGCGCTGTGATGAAATTGATGCTGTGGTAGGGGTCACGCGTCTCGCCGTAGAGATCTTCCGAACCGCAGAGGACTCGAGCGAAGTCTCCAACCTGTCCATCCGTGCCTTTGATAAATCTTCTGACCACATCGCGGTATTTCCCATTCCACTCGGCCCAGCGCCCCCACGCTGGAAATGATCCCACTTGATAGAGGCCGTGCGCATCCCACGCTTCGGCGATGAGTTTGACGTCGCATAGGGTGGGGTCATAGGTGATCGATTCGATGAGGGGCGGTTGGCTTAAGGGATTGCCCTGCTCGTCGCGGGTGAGGGCCGAGGCCAAATCAAAACGGAACCCGTCGACATGCATTTCTTTGACCCAGTAGTGGAGAGAATCGATGATCATGCGCGATACGACCGGATGGTTAGCATTCATCGTATTGCCGCAGCCTGAAAAATCTTTTTCTAAATAATAGACCCTGTTGTCAATGCCGCGGAACGAATAAGTGGGCCCCTTTTCAGGGCTCCCTTCGGCGGTGTGGTTGTAGACCACATCGAGGAAGACCTCAATTTTATGTTTGTGCAGCTCGCGCACCATGGTCTTAAATTCATCCACAGCACATATCGAGGCATACCGGTTCATCGGGCTGAAGAAGTTCACGGTCGAGTAGCCCCAATAATTTTTTTGCGGCACTTCGCCCTCATTAAATTCGTGGATCGGCATCAGCTCGACAGCGTTGATGCCCATTTTGAGGAAGTGGGGGATTTTATCGATGATGCCCAGGAAGGTTCCCGGATGGGTAGATAGGCTCGAAGGGTCGATGGTGAGGCCCCGCACGTGCATTTCGTAGATCACGAGATTTTCCATGGCGATGCGCGGAGGCAGCGTATTTTCCCAGTCGAAAGGAGCCGGGCAGGAGACCTTGCCCCTTGGTGCATACTCTTCCTTGCCCCAGGCGTGAGGAGTGCTCATCTCTTTGGCGTAAGGATCTAAAAGAATCTTTGAGGCGTCGTAGAGTTGTCTTTCCTGGGGATTGTTCGGCCCCTCGATCCGGTAGCCATATTCGATCTGCCCTCCTTCAGGGAGCCCATGGACGAGAAGGTGCCATAAAAATCCCGTCTGCAGCAGCGGCGCCTCAAAAAAAGGGGTGGCAGCGCCCGGAGAAAAGAGGCACAGGCGGACGGAGGTCCCATGTTCCGAAAAGAGAGAAAAGTTCACTCCCTCTTCCCGTTTGGAAATTCCTAAAGGTAAAGGAGACCCCTTTTCCGTTGTATAAGCCATACTCTATCTCTACTAAAATAAAATTTTTACAGCAATGAACCTTTCCAATGAAATCCTTTTTTGTTGCTATTTTTTCCTGTAAATAGGTAACTTCTTAAGAAGTCACTGCAATCAGAAGCTGTATTTAAGTCGCTTTCTTTTCCAGAAAGTGTTTAAACA
Source organism: Parachlamydiales bacterium (assembly GCA_009885755.1). GTDB lineage: Bacteria > Chlamydiota > Chlamydiia > Chlamydiales > Rhabdochlamydiaceae > VFKB01. The sequence continues at coordinate 27,445 of VFKB01000030.1, forward strand.
AAAGAGAGTGATTTGAGCATAGCTTCTGTGTTGCCGCTATCATCGTAAAGACGCGGAGAATGCTTTGTTGCAGCTCAGTAGCATCATGCGAACACATTAAAAAAAGAGGGAGGAACCTTAAATGTCACTGGAAAATGCTAAAGCAAACCTAAAAGAGTTTGGAAAGGAGCTTAATCTCGAGGGGTTGGCTTTTGATGAAAACCACACCTGTATTTTAGGTATCGACAATACCTTTTCATTGCACCTCACTTATGAGCCAAATTCAGACAGGCTCTATCTCTATTCCCCCATCCTTGATGGTCTTCCAAAAGATGACAGAACCCGTTTGAAGCTCTTTGAGCACCTTCTTGAAGGCTCTATGCTCGGCGGCCAGATGGCTGGCGGCGGCGTGGGCGTAGCTCTTGCCGAAGAACTCATCCTGATGCACTGCGTGCTGGAAATGGGTGTCGGCGCCGATGCCTCCTCGCTCCGACGTTTTGCTCCTGTCTTCGTAGAATCTGTCGAAAAATGGCGCGAGAAAGCGAAGAACATCGTCGAAGGACGCGAAGTCTCTTCTTCTGCCGGCGGCATCACTCCGAACCAGCCTCCACCACCACAACACGGCAAACAGCCTTACCTCAAAATTTGATCAGGGCTGCTTTTTCTAGGCATAAAAAAACCCGACCACTGTAAAGTGGCCGGGTCTGTTTTCTCCAAACGATCTTGTTCAGACTATCAATGTCTTAGTCTAAAAGAGCTAAGTTTTGGGCTAAAGCAATCAGCGCATCTGGACCTTCGAGGACCGTGTCTTGAGCTCTTAATATAGTGACATTTTTGTCGTTCAGGGCATCAAGTTGAGCCAATCTAACGATTGCTGCTGCCATCCTTTCTGGAAGAACAGATTTTTTCACAGCATCAACGAAGGCATCAACGGTAATACCTGCAGCTGTCAGCACGCCTGTAGCTGATAGTACAGCAGCTTCTCTTTGTGTCTCAGCAGCAGTTTTCCCCACGACAACAGGGACTACAGGTACTGGTGCACTCAGCGGCACCACTACTGCTCTTACTCTTGCTAAATGAGCCTGTGCCTGTCTCTTTTGTTCTTCTTTAAAATCTTGAGCTATTCTTTTTGCTTCAACGATAGGCGTTGGGCTGTCGAAGATCGCGCTAACGTAAGTAACTTTTTGGTCACTATCCTGTAAAGCGCCTGCGTCCCTGACAATCTTCAGGGCAATCGCGTTGTCTGCTTTTCTTAGTGGATGACGGGCAATCCAATCTCTATTGAAATGGTTGACTTTGGCGAGGATACAGCAGAGTTGTGCCAGTGCTAGGGGTTCATCGGCTTCCAATACTGCCTTCAGTGTGACGGCATCCAAGATTTCAGCATTTTTTAACTCCTCAAGGGCTTTTGCTAAAAATACCGGATCGCCTTTGTTGTAGGCCCTTACAGCGTTAAGAACTTGAGCACTGAGAAGGTGATCTACTAAAGTGCCGGCCTGCCCGCTCGCATCATTTAACGATTTGAGGATGCTAGCTAGGGCTCTTGGGTTCGTATAGTTTCTCACAAAGTCGAATTCCTTTGAGTCTAGTCCATTTGTAAATATGCCTCTGTCTTGTCTCTTAACACGAAGATGGCACTGCGCGATGGCGATCCCCATATTTTTTGGATCTGTAGATTTTGCAACCGCTTCAAAACTTTTTCGATGGCCTAAAATTCCCTTATCTTTGAGTTCCACAATACCACTTGCCATTGCATCGGGTTGGTCTGCATCCATTACCGCAAGGAAGGTCTCTCCTACATGGGTGTTGCCTGTAGATGGGATTCCTTCTAATAGGCCAGGTACTTTTCCCATCCCCAACATGGTCTTTTCTCTTTTCAGAAGTCCGGCTGCTTCAAGTTTCTCGAGCCCGGCTGCAAGACCTTGCAGGTTCTTAGAAGCCTTAACTTTTTCAAACATCTCTGGATTGAGGACTCCCGCTCTAGCAAGAGTGCTCACAATGCTTTCCAAAGCGACTGGGTCCGAGTCCTGAACAAATTTAAGATTATCGCCTTTATCCAAAAGTTGGACTGTCATGAGGAGCTCGAAAGTTTTTGCCATTGCTTGAGGGTTTGCGGAACCTACAATCGCATTTCGGCAGGGAACTGCAGCGAAGACGGCAGTTTGGGCTACCATCGTTCGAATGAGTTCCATTGGCTTCGGAGAGTCGATGACAGCCTTAGCGTTAGCCGCGTTGAGCAGGCCGTTTCCTTTAAGAATTGCCAGGGCGTTTGAGAGGGTCTGGCGATCGGTATCTGCCATGCGGGCCATTTTGGCTGTAAGCGCTGTAATATCGATGTGCACTAGGTCTGCGTTCTCAAGACCGGCTTGGATTAAACCCGCCACAACTTTAGGTTGGTGTGTGAGCTGCGTTGCAGAAGGTTGCAGTGAAGGGAACCTAGGGGCAAGCTTTACTGTCGCAGTTCTTGCGATGTAAGGGAGCGCGTATCCTACTACAGCTCCGGCAATGGCCAAGCCTGGACCTGAAATTCCATAGCCTACGGCTGCACCGGCGGCTGCTAAATTAGATCCTGAAGGAAGGTGATTATAGACCGCGCAAGCGATATCTACGACTTTTCGTCCTGTGCTAGGACCGGGCGCTACTGGGGCTACAGGTGTGTTGGCGACGGCGAGCGCATTTGTAGGGGCCGCAGGATTAGCTGTAATGACTGGGGCTTGTTGCACAACGGCAGCTGTTTGAGTTTTAGTGTTCGCTGTTACAATGACGGGAGCGGCAGTTTTTGATACAGTGGCAGCATTTTGAGGGAGGAAAGGGTTTACTCCGGTAGCTCCTAAGATGCTGGGCTTTCCTAATGTTCCTACTGGTGTTCCTACTGGTTTACTCATACAGACCTCTTTTTTGTATTTTAATTATTACTTGTTAATAAATATAGTTATTCTTAGACACAATTATATATTTAATGCATAGTTAATGTCAACTCAATTACACTCTTTAAACTAATCGTATACTCTTTTGACCGTCAGTAGGTTAAGGGGTTGTTCTGACCTCTATCTGTAAATCCTAGACAGCGTTCCCCCTAAAAAATGGGGGAAGTGTAAAGTATTATTTTTACCTTAACTCATCAGCCATGTTGATCAAGGCGTTAGCGGATGTGCCCGGTTTGTCAGCCGCGACAAGAGCCTGGATATTTGGGACATTCAGTTTTTCCAAGTCGACAAGCTTTACTAAAGCCCGTGCCATTCTTTGGGGATCTTTGGATTTCATGAGGGCAGTTAAGGTCTCAGGGTGGATGATCCCTTTAGAGTTCAAGAGGATCACGGCATTACCCATTTCTTCCGGACTATCGTCCAGGACTTCTAAGACAGTAGGTGTCAGGTCAATGTTATTCGCTCTAATGAGAATATTCAGCGAAGTTGCCAAAATAGCGGGATGGTCTGATTCGAGCACAGCGTTAAATAATTGGCTTAGTTTGTCCTTATCTCTTAGGTTGGGGAGTGTTTCCAGGGCGGTCGCAAGCTGAGCTAATTTCTTAGCATCGGTCCGTTTTGGGTTGCACAGTGATGTTTCAGTCAGCGCGGTAAACAAGAGGCCTGCTTTACGATGGGCAACGAAGATTCCTGAGAGAGCCAGCGGGTCATTGGAAATGATGATCGAAGGAATCACTCCTGAAATCAACGCTCCATTAGCTACGAGATTGTCCAAGGCAGCATCGATAGATTTGAGTTTTGCTGCAGGGCATAAGCGCAAGTCTTTCATGATCGGCGCAAAGGTCTGCTGCGGGTTAGCATCGCCCATATTATTAAGAGTGACAAGAATATCGGTAAGAGCTGCAGGATCTTCTTTCACTAGGAGTGCATCGCCGGAGAACTGGAGGACTCCCGCTAGTTGTCCCCCCTGATTGAGCAGGTCCAAACTAGCCGCAATGACTGTAAGGCGCGCTTCAGGATAGGTAAATAGAGGGTGATCTTGCGGCGCTTGAAAATGATCTTTAAAGAACACTAAGGTATTTGCTAAATCCAGCGGGTTTTCAGATTTCATCAAAGCTTGGCTGTTTTTATTCCAAATGTCTAGGTATTGCTGTTTATTCACGGGGTCATTGACGGTGCGCTCTCTCAATGTGCAAATGACTCTGGCAACGCCATCAGGGTTCTTGGATTCTAAAAGAACGCCAAAATAGGCCTGTTTTAGCAACCCTGCTGTTTTTAGGGTACTCAAAGCCACTGCAATCGCCGTTTGGCGGGCAGCCGGAAGAGTGGCAATTTTTTTGGCAAGGGCCGCGGGAATATCTGTCTTCGCAAGGCCTTTATTTGTTAGAGTCGTTGGCAGTTGTCTATAGCGTTCAGCTAAACGGGCCCGAATCGTCGGGGCAATCTTCGCAACTACGTATCCCAATGCCGCTCCACCTACGACGCCTTGGGGCGCATAGTTCATGAGCATATTGGCCGCTGTGGATCCGAAAGGAATCCAGGAGAGTCCGAAGGAAACAAGCGAATTGGCGGTTGAGGTCACAAAAGAGGGAATATAATTCGCTGCATAATATCCGACAGCGGCTCCGGCTGCAGTTCCATCGGGAGCGTTATTGTAGATCAAGCGGGTGACTGCGATGGATGTGGCAACACTATTTTTGATCATTGAAATGCCCTTGTCTACGATAGCGACGGCCATTCCTTGATCGGCTGGGTTCTGACGGGCGGCTACTGGGATACCGGGCGCTTGGTTGATGAGGGGCACGATTTGGCGTTGTTGGAGAGAGGTGGCGGGGCCCTGGCTTTGCATAGTTCCTTGAGCGAGAGCAGCTTGTTGAGTTAGGGTTGCAACTTGTTGAGTTAGAGTGGCGGGCGATGGGGTTGCTGGGCTGTTGACTACTTTCTCATGTACACTATTAATAAAGTCTGAAATAATTGACATAGAACACCTCGTTTTTATAATTAATTATTAATGTTAATACACACAATTATATATTTAATTACACTTAATGTCAATTAAGAATTTAATTTTAAATATAATCGTAACTTATTAATTGTCAATTGATTAGGATTTGATCTGGACAAGAGGCCTATTGAGTTATCTATAGTCTTTTTTGAATTTGCTTGAGGGCCGACAAGAAACATCCGGCTTCGATGAAGGGGCCGGATGTCTATTTTAAGGATGATTACAGGCTTTTGACGTGGCGATACAATTTGTGCATCTCTTTAGAAGCATTTCTGAGTTTTCTTGTAAGCATGGCTTTGTTTCGTCTCCAAGCTTTTGCGGTCATAGATTTTTTCATAAAGATCCCCTAGATTTACCCGAATTAGACGTTCCGCGTTCTTCTTATTAAGAACAATAAAACACCCTCTGTTTTTATATTATATAATTAAATATTTAATGTTAATTAATATTTTATTGCAAATCTTTCTCGATACTGACTAGGGCCCCGCCCATTTCCGGGTCCTGTTCGGAGACCTTTTTTTCCACATGCTTGACGGCGGTCATGACAGTGGAGTGGTCGCGGGAAAAGAGGGAGCCGATCTTGAGGTAGGGGAGCCCTAGCTTGTGGCGGCAGAGGTGCATGGCGACCTGACGGGGGACGCTGCATTCTTTGGTCTGGGACTTTCCTAAGATATCGGTGACTTTGACGCCATAGTAGGCAGCGACGGCGGAGAGGATTTTTTGGGGGTTCAGGGCGAGCCGCTTTTCCTCCTCCAGGAAGTCTTCTAGAATTGTTCTCACACTATCGGGGGTGAGGGCCTGGGCGGCGGTTTTGGTGAAGCGGCAGCGCTGGACGAGGGCAAGGGCGGCTTGGCGGAGCAGGATGGAGTTGTTGCCCAAACGATCGAGCAGCAGTTGCATGAGGTGAGCGGTGAGCGGGAATTTAAGCGCCTCGAGCTGGCGGCGCAGGACCTGGGACAGGCCGGCGGCTTCAAGTTTTTCCAGCTGCAAGGTGAGGCCCCATTCGAAGCGGCTGATGAGGCGGGGCTCGATCTCTTCGAGATTTTCGGGAGGGACCTGAGCGCTTAAGAAAATTTGGCGCCCGAGGCCGTGGAGGGTGTTGAAGGTGTGGAAAAATTCTTCCTGGGTGGCGCTTCTGCGGGCGAAGAGATGAACGTCGTCAAGGATGAGGACGTCGACATGGCGGTAGGCCTTGCGGAACTCCTGCATGGCGCTATTCCGGATGGCGCTGATCACGTGTTCTGTAAAGGTTTCCGCTTTGACGTAGAGAACGTTGCAGCCCTGTTTTTTGAGGACATGGGCGGCTGCCATGAGAAGGTGGGTCTTGCCGACGCCTGGCGGTCCGTAGAGATAGATGGGGTTGAAGCTGCCAAGCTGCTCTTTTTTGAGCTGCTGAAAAAATGTAGCGGCCATTGAATTTTCAGGTGCGACAAAGTTCTCAAAGGTGGCCTTGGGATCGAGGGTGTCGAAGCAGAGGGTGAAGGGTGCGGGCTTTTGCTTATCTTTTGTTTTGGGCGGGGCTGGAGGCGTGTCGTGGGCGATACTGAGGTGGACTTTGATGAGGCGGTGGTTGTTGTTGAAGAAGGTTTTGCGCAGGTGCGGACGGATATGTTCTTCAAACCAGAGCGCATAGATGGAGTCGGCGGCCTCTACATAAAGGTTGCAGGCGTCGAAGTGGAGCACTTTGAGGGAGCGGAGCCATTTATTAACGGTCTCGGCCCCCAGCTGCGCTTCTTGCACTTTTAGGAATTGCTCCCACGCCTGCATTGGACCCCTTTTAGGATTTTGTGAGTGCCTTTTTGTTCATCGACTTGGTGGTCACCCATTGCTGCAGCATACCGAACAGCATGGAAGAAAGCCAATAGATGTTTAATCCTGAAGGGAAATTATAGAACATCACGGTGAAGACGATCGCCATGATATTGCCCATGAATTTCTGTTGGCGCTGGGTATCGGTCAGCTGGTTCACATCTTTAGGCAGTGGAGAGGAGAGCCTTTGCTGCAGGAACATCACGACGCCCAAAATGATGGGCAGGAGGTGGAAGTCGCTGCCGAAGAAGAAGATCGGCGTGCCCCAGCTAAAGAGGACATCGGGCGCTGCCAGGTTGTCGATCCAACCGGGAATGAAGCTCGCGCCGCGCAGCTCAAACGTGGTCTTTAAAAGATCGAACATCCCGATCAAGAAGGGCATCTGGATGAGGATCGGCAAGCAGCCGGTGAGCGGGTTGACCCCTTTCTCGCGGTAGAGGTTCATGATCTCTTGCTGCGCTTTTTTCGGCTCTTTTTTGTGTTTCTCTTGGATGGCAGCCACTTGAGGAGAGATCTGCTGCATCTTGACGGTCGACTTGATCGACCAGGCGTTTAGAGGATAGAGCATGACGCGCAGAGCTGCTGTCAGCAAGATGATCGAAATTCCCCAAGAGTGGGTGATGTTGTAGAAGAAGTTCATGAGGACGAACAAGAATTTGGCAAATGGCTCGGAAATGAACGAGAACCAGCCTTGGGAAGTTTGGGAGGCTGCGTAGCCGCCTGAATTCGTGCTATCGACCACTTTGAGGACGTGGGAATCAAAAGGGCCGGCGAAGATGTTGAAGCGCATCGGCTCTTTGCTCGCGATCAGCGGGAGCTGCACTTCATAGCCGGCATAGCTCGCAGCGTCTTTATTGAGGAGGGCGAGGCGCGAAGGGGCGAGGGTTCCCGGAACGTTGATCGTGTTAAATCCTGTCCCGATCTCGGTGAGAGGCTGGATGATGAGGCCCAAAAAGCCGTTAGAGTTGCAGACCCAGAGCGGCTCTAGCGTCGTGAGGTTGCTTTCAGTTTTGGGGAGGTCGAGCGATTCGACGACAGCTTTTTGGTTTTTAAGAAGGCGGCATTTCAGGGCCGGGGCCGGGCTGCCGGAGACGAGCTCTACTTCCGGGATTCCTGAAGTGAGGCGCAGACCTCTTGCATCGCCTTCGATCTGAACGGCGAGCTCAATGCAGTAAGGAGATTTTTCATGATTTTCAGGGAAGGAAAAGGTCTTGGTGATCGTTCGGTTAGATTCGACCGATTCAAAAGTGATCGAGTCTTTTGTCTGGCTTTTCAATGTGTAGTTGACGACCGGCTCATCGGATAAAATAGTGAAGGCGTAATGGCGGGGATCTTTTCCAACGACAGCTTTGCGGAGCAGGGGATAATAGCCGTCTGCATCGGTGTCGGCCTCAATTTTTCTAATGGAGCTGTTCGGGTTTTTCTCCGAATGGATCGGGAGATTGATCTCGGCAATGGCGCCGCCCTTGTTGGAGAATACCAGCTGCTGGTAGTCGTTTTCGAACACATAAAATTGTTCGTCGCTAACAGGGGCCTGGGTCACTAGGGCAATTTTTTTGGGGATAGGGGGAGCCTCTGTTTCTGCGGCGGGGCTGAACCAATAGTTGAAACCGATCATTGAGAGGCCGACAGCCACAATGAACAAGAGAGAACGTCTATTCATAAAAAATTGACCTTTTGATTGAATTTCCTAAAGAACCTATCTTAGTATTCGAAAAACATCCTTTTTGATTCTTTTCCCACATTTTTTAGAGCCGCTTCTTGGCCTACTTATCCAAGTATGTCCCGCGAAGCGGGTCTAAAATCTGTGAAAAAATCGTTCAAAAATGAACGTTCTCGAGTACTGAGATAGGTTCAAGGGGAATTTTATCAAAAGCAAGAATATATTGATATAGCTGCGGCTAGGGCCGCGATTTCTGCCGCTTCTCAAGGCGGGCAAGAAATTCTTGGAATTCTCCGGTGGAGCGGAGTCCATCGAGCCACTCATCCTCATAAATTTCTTCAATCGGAGGCAGCGACTCATACTCGTCGGCTTTTTTGATGAAGGCGAATGCTCGGTCGTACTGCTCGAGGAGCGAGTAGAGGCAGGCGAGGTGGTAGTAGGCGGAGAGGTTGCCCATGCGCGCCGATTGGGTGATTTTGTGCTCGGCGTCGCGGTACATCTCCAAGCGCTCGTGAGAATCCTGGAGGTGCTCGGCGATGTTGATCAGCGTGATCGCCCAGTCGAGGATGATCTGGTCGTTCTCTTCCTCTTGCTTGGTCGCTAGGCGGAAATGGTGGGCGGCCCTGTAAAAATATTCTTTCTCGCCGTTGAGTTCGCCGAGGTGGAAGAAGGCGAGCCCGATGTGGTAATGAATTTCTTTATAGTCGGGATCAATCATCAGCACGTGGGAGAGCATCTCGATCGCTTTGACGTAGTAGGAGGGCTCTTCGTAGAAATCACCTAGAGAATCGAGGGTGCATGCGTAGTGGAAGAGCCAGTCGGGGTGGAGGTAGATCGCGTTCTTTTGGAGGCTGAGGGCCTTTTCAAATTGGACGACGGCCTCTTCCAAGAGCATTTGTTTTTGGCAGGTCTCTCCCCAACGCGCCAGCGCCACGGCGTAGTCAAAAATATAGAGGGAGCGGGGGCGCAGGTCGATCGCTTTGGTATAAAACTTTGCAGAGAGCTCGTAGCAAGACGTGTCGCCGTTCAACTGGGCCAGTTGGACGTAGGAGGTGGCGAGGGCATGCCAGTGTCGGTCGTAGGTGCGGTCGATCGAAAGGCTATATTGAAATTTTTCGATGGCCTGGTAGTGGTATTCGTTGTCGTTGAAATATTTGGCGAACGAGTTAAGGCACATCCCATAGGAGTACCAGATGTCGGGGGCGTCGTTGTCGAGATCGACGGCTTTGGCGATCTTGTTCTGCGCTTCTAGGATGAGGTCGTGCCTTTCGGTGAGCTCTCCAAGTAGGGCCAAAGCTTCCGCCCAGATGGCGATTGCGAGCGGCAGTGCCGGATTGCAAGCGTAGGCGCGGTGACATTTTTCGATGCAGGCGCGCAGACGTTTGACGTCTTGGCTGAGCCTGCTAGAGCTGAGCAAAAATTGGGCCCACTCGATCCAAAGATCGGTGTCATGGGGGCGCATTTGCGCAGCGACGCGGTAGCACTCATTGGCTTGGGTAAAGTGGTCTTCGTCATGCGTTCTTTCATAGAGAAGGTCCAGCGCGGTGGCGAGGTTCATCCAGCTGGGCGATTCTGTGGTGGCCAGCGAGACGGCCTGTTTGAAGCAGTGGATCGCCTTGATAAAAAGGGAGGTGTCGTTGATTTGTTCGGCGAGGTTCACCTGGGCGTTGCCATAATCGTTCCAAAATGTGGCGTCAAAATAGTAAGGGTAGGTGAGCGCTTTTTGGAACGCTTGGACCGCGAGGTGGAAATCGAGGGCCTCTTCCGAAGCGCTCGCGATTTCTGAATAGAGAGAGCCGTAATCCCAATAGAGTTCGCCGAGAGTTTCTCCCCCTTGGTGTTCTTTGAGGGCGATCGCTTTCTCATATTTTTTTTGAGCGTCTAAAAAATAGTGGTGCTCTTCGAAAGCGTGTCCCAGGCTGGAGAGCAGATTGCCCCAAAGATGCCACGCTTCAAAATAGTTTGGGTCGAAAGCGACGGCGGTTTTGAGTTTTTTGCACGCGAGCAGCAACGCTTTTTCTCTTCCTTCTTCTAACCCATATTCATGGAGCGCAAGCGCTTGTCTGTAGAATAATTCCTTATCTTCAGGAGCGAGCTCGGCAGCTTTTTCAAACAGAGTAAAGCCTGCTTCGTCTCGTTTCAAAAGGCTCATTTCCCCTTGTAATAGCAACGTATACGCAGGGTGCAAACGCACCTCTTGCAACTGCTCTTCTAGCGGATGATCTTGAAAGCTCAGTTCCATGGATATTACTCATATTTATTTGAACAGAAAGCATGGGATTATAGAAAACGGCTGTTTTTTACACAATCCACGAACCTTTATTTAAACCGTATTTAAAATTACGTTACTGATTAACAATTAGTATTTTAATAGGCAGTTTTAAGCCGCGAAAAAATATTTCACTTCATAGAGAGAAGGTAAGAGCCTTAATTTAAAGGTTTATTGCTTTTTGGCCACCGTTAAGATGCGGTCCGATTTATTTTCGACGAATTTTTCGCCGTCGATTCCGTACTGGGCTAGAATTTTAAAATGATTTCTTTCCAGCATCTTTTTTAGCTCTTTTGCCGTGTAGACCTGCAAAGTCTGGGCGCTTCTGACAACTTTCGGCCTTCCGGTTCCCTTCTGTTCCATAGCTGTGGTGTAGGAGGCCAAAATGCCGTTTTCATCAATGGTGCTATACTGCACTTCGCGCAGGGTGGTGTCGCCGACTCTCTTTTGCCAATCGATGGTAAGCGTCGTGATCTGATCTTCATTTCTCAGATAGGTGAGGTTGTTGATGTCGAAGATGTAGAGTCCGCCCTTTTTCAGGTTGGCGTGGATACTCTGCATCGCTTTTTCAAAATCTGATTTTGTCAAATGGCCGACCGCATTGAAGATCGTGATCGCGGCGTCAAATATGCCGACTTTTGCGGTGCGCATATCGCCTTTGAGAAGCTTGACGTGGAGTTTTTCTTTGGCGGCCTTGGCCCTAGCGATCTGCAGCATCTTGGCGTTGATGTCGGACCCGGTGACCTCAAAGCCACGCCCCGCTAGCCAGAGCACCTGCGATCCCGTCCCACAGGTGAGATCGAGCACACTCTTCACCTTGTATTTTTTGAGGAGCTTTTCGAGGACGTGATTGGTCGTTGCAGACATTTTTTCATTGAAGGCGTCGTAGCTGCCTGCGCTTTGATTGTAGTGGGAAGGTTTTGCGCTTTTATGGGATATCTGTCTCATAGACTTACCTTTAGAAATTGTTGTTTCTCATATGATAGTCCGAATTCTAATTGTAGTCCCTCGCATAAAAACACGAAACACCATAATACACTACACTACAACGAGTTGCAAAAACATCTCAATAAAAGAACCCCTTCTTTTGTTGTCCTAGTGCAGAAAAGAACCCCTTCTTTTGTTGACTTCGAGGTTGAGAACATGCTAAGATTAGGTTATGAAAAGAAAATATTTAAGTGATTTACAGGAATGGGTGGGCTCCAAAGGGCGGAGGCCGCTCGTCATCCGAGGTGCCCGCCAGGTGGGCAAAACATGGCTAGTACGACGGTTTGCCGAGAGCCAAGGAAAGCGCCTAATAGAACTCAACTTCGAGAAAAGGCCTGAGCTGGCTTCCTTTTTTGAGCCGAACGACCCCAAGCAAATTTTATTAAATTTGGGAGCTGCATTAAATGAGACCTTTGATCCAAGCCATTCTCTCCTTTTTTTAGATGAAATCCAGGCAGTTCCTGAACTTTTTGCAAAACTCCGTTGGTTTGCAGAAGATCTTCCCGAGCTTGCAGTTATAGCAGCGGGCTCACTTCTGGAATTTGTTCTAGAAAAACATACATTTAGTATGCCCGTTGGCCGCATCAATTACATGCATATGGAGCCGCTATCGTTTGAAGAGTTTCTGCTTGCCTTTGGAAAAGACAAACTGATGGAATATTTGATTTCCTTCCAATGGGGGATGAATATTCCGAGCGCTCTGCACGACCAACTGATGGGACTATTTAAAGAATACGTTGTGGTTGGGGGAATGCCTGCAGCTGTTTTAAGTTGGATAACGGACCGTTCTTTAACGAAAATCAGTCAAATTCAGCATGATCTTACTTCGACCTACCGTGATGATTTTGCTAAATATTGCGGAAGGATCGATACGCAAAGATTAGATGAGGTGTTAATTGGAGTTCCTAAGCATCTCGGTCAGAAGTTTGTTTATAGTAAAATCAATTCTTCTGTTCAGGCCAATACGGTAAAGCAGGCGTTAGATTTATTGTGCAAAGCACGAATTTGTCATCGGGTGACCAGTTGCCATGCGAATGGACTTCCTTTAGGAGCCGAGGTGGATGAAAAATACATCAAGGTGATTTTTATAGACGTTGGTTTATGCAGTGCCGTGCTGGGGTTGACGTTAAATCAAATCGCAACAGCAGAAGAAATCTCGCTTATTAATAAGGGAGGGATTGCAGAACAAGTTGTCGGGCAAGTTTTACGAACAATTAACGATTCTTACCTTGAACCCGAACTCTATTATTGGCTTCGGGAGGGCAAAGGATCCTCCGCGGAAATCGACTATGTGATCCAGCATGGATCCCAGGTTGTCCCCGTAGAGGTGAAGGCCGGCAGCACAGGCACATTAAAATCCCTTCATCTATTTATGGGACTCAAAAAGTTGTCTTTTGCTGTGCGTTTTAATTCTTCCTTGCCTAGCAAAACAGAAGTTCAAGTGAAAGATTCTCTAGGAAATGATGTGAGTTATACACTGCTCTCGATTCCTTTTTATATGAGCGGTCAAGTCAAACGTTTGTTAACGTCAAGCACGACTTCCTGAGAAAAAATATCTGCTTCTGATAGAATGGCCTCATGTTTATTTACAACACGATCGTACACTTAAAAGATACCGATGCCACGGGCGTTCTCTACTTTGCCCAGCAGTTCAGCATGGCGCTGAAAACTTGGGAGAGCTTCCTCTCCTTTTCTGGACTCTCACTTGGAGAAATTTTAACCACCACCGATTTCTTGATGCCGATCGTGCATGCCGAGGCCGATTATAAGTCACCTCTCTGCGTCGGCGACAGGCTTGAGATCGACGTCGCGGTAGAAAAAATTGGAACGACCTCCTTTTCCACACGCTACCGGTTGATGAAAGATGGCCAGTTAGCAGGAACTGTGAAGCTGGTGCATGTGACCGTATCAAGAGCGAACAAAGAACCGATCCCGATCCCTAAAAATCTTTTGGACCTTTTGCAGGCATCGACCCCAATCCTGTAGGGATTTTGTAGCCGGGGAGTTTTTTGCGGAGCGCCGTCTGGATCTCTTCAAGCGTATAGGCGTGCGTTTCATCCTGAATATAGGCAAATGGCCGCTGCCCAAATTCTTTGTCGGTTTGGGGGACCACTTTGGCGCGGATGATGCCGGGAAGCGACAGCAGCGCATGCTCGATCTCTTCGGGCTGGATGTTTTCTCCTCCGGAGATAAAAAGGCGGTCCTTGCGCGAGATGTGCTCGCCGGCGATGTCTTTTGTCGCAAACCATCCCTCGTGATCTAGGGGTAGGGTCAGCTCCCCGTCATCCATCAGGTAGCCCTGGAATAAAGTTTTTCCTTTAACGAAGATCTCGTTGCCTAAGCCGGTCTTTACTTCTCGATAATGGAGGAGTTCCGATTCGACGGTCACAACTGAGCTCATCTCTGTCATTCCATAGGAGCGGTGGACAGGAAACCCTTTCTCCAACGCTTCTTGATAGAGGGCAGGCGGCAGAGGCGCCCCGCCAAGGAGGACGAATTTCAGGTGGGAGGCTGCTTCGGTCACGAGATCGGCATCTTCTTGGAGCAGGCGGTACAGCTGTGTCGGGACCAGGGAAAGGTGGGTGATCTTGTAATCTAAGATTGCTTGAAGCATAGGTTTCTGCGAAAAGACGAGGCAGCTGCCGGACAAGAATGTGCGGAATAAAATCGCAAGCCCCCCGACGTGGTAGAGGGGGAGCGAGAGCAAATAGCGGTCGGGCGCACCCATCGGGAACCGCTCGAGAAATCCTTGCGCGTTGTAGATGTGGTTGCTCAGACTGTGGCAGGCCCGTTTCGGTGTGCCGCTGCTTCCCGAAGTGAGGATGCAGGTGGCGAGGCCGGCTGGGATGTTTTCGGGCAGCGTTGGAAGGAGCGGAAACTTAGGGTTTACGGGGAAGGCCATCTTTTGGTGGCGGAACAGAGAGAAGAGCAGCGGAATCTCTTCCCAATTCTTATTGGTAGCGAACACCGCGTTCATCTCTGACGGATCGATCATTTGGATGCAGTTTTCTAGCTCCTTATAGCTCAGGATGATCTCATCGGTGATCAGGGCCGTTTCTTTTCCAAATAGTTCAAAGTTCATGCAGAAGATCCATGTTAGGGTGAATGGATAGGGGAAGATGGACCTTGCCCCCGGCAAAAGACAGGGGCGTTTCTAAAAGATCTTCTTCCAGGTACGAATAGGTGTCAATGCCGATCGGAAGATCGGGCAGCCCCAGCAGGGGGACCAGCGAGGCGATTTGGTAGATGCCGATGCCGCTCTCAAAGGCGCCCCCGACGATGCAGGGAAGTTTTGTTTTGGGAAACGACGACGGGCCGCCTCGGAGCGTCGGTTTAAAGATTAGCGCCTTCGCTTGAGGAAAATCGTGGGTAAAAAATTCGTCGAGGGCCACCGGATGGGTAAAATGGACCAGGTCCTCCGGATTTTGGACCGGATCTTCGACGTAGTCGAATGCATCGTCTGCAAAGGCTGAGAAAAACTTGAGAGACTGCTGAAGTTCCCATTTGCGGTTGACGTCGATCCGCAATCGGAACCGGTCTTTTAATACGCTCACCACTTCGAACGCGGTGTGTGTATCTAAATGCCCAATTTTCACCTTGGCCGTCTTGAACCCATTTTTTTCCGCTTTGTCCGCACGCGCCAGGATTTGGTCAGGAGTACCCATAAAAAACGCGCTGACGGGGATAGAGACCGGTTTTCCAAGCGGTGGCGCTTCCAGCATCTCCAACGCAAACGCTACCGAAGGATAAAGGGGGCCGCGCGGACAGCGCAATTGATCGAGCGCTTCGCGTAGTGTTTCGCGGCTCCAGCCGGGGAGCGGCGCCACCTCGGCCCACTTTCCGTTCTTGTGGAGGATCAGCCCTTCGCGAAAACTGTTCTTATAGTGATAAATTTTCATGTTCCCATGAGTAGGCCGATACAAAACAGGAGCGTATAAATGAGCGTGAGCAGCGCCGTCTTTTGGAAGAGCACATTGAGCAGATACGGATCATCATTTTTCCACACCGCAGTGAGGAGCGGAAATGCAGGGAGCAGCGTGATGAGCGCTAGCGCGGTGAAGGGATGCTCTCCTAAAAATAAAAGGGGCGTCAAACTGGCGGCCACGACCACAAAGAGGTACTCGGCCTTCCCGAAGGTTTTTCCAAAGCGGACGATGAGTGTTTTTTTGCCCGCCGCGCGGTCCTCGGAGACATCGCGCAGGTTATTCAACGTGAGCACCGCCGTCGATAAAAATCCTGGAGCGAGCCCGGCGAGAAGCGCTGTGGAATGGAAGGTGTGCGTTTGGAGATAATAAGTTCCCGCCGTCGCTACCGGTCCAAAAAACAGCACGACGAAAAGATCTCCCAAGCCCACGTAGGCAAGCGGGGCAGGCCCCGCGGTATAAAGAAACGCGAGCCCGAGCGAAAGGAAGACTAAAAAGGCGATGGCAGCGCCGCCCACCCAGATCAAATAAGATCCTGAAACCGCCGTGAGCGCAAACGCGAGGATCGTCGCCTTCCGTATGCTGTATAGGCTCATCAGTCCTGACTGCGTGACGCGGATCGGCCCTTTGCGCGCCTTCGTGTCGGCGCCTTTCACAAAATCGAAATAATCGTTGGCCAGGTTGGCTGCGATCTGGATGCCCAGCGCGGTCAGCAGGGTAAAAAGACAGGTGAGCCCGTGGAAGGTGTGCTCTTTAAAAGCTAAAAAGGTGCCGATCAGGACGGGACAGCAACTGAGGATCAACGTTTTTGGGCGAATGGCTAAAAACCAAATCTGCCATTGGGGCATCATTTAGGGCCTCTTGGGGAATTGTGCAAAGTTGGGACGCCGTTTTTCTAAATAGGCCTGGTGGCCTTCTTTGCCCTCTTCGGACATGTAGTAGAGGAGTGTGGCATTGCCTGCAAGTTCCTGCAATCCAGTCTGCCCGTCGCAATCGGCATTGAGCGCAGACTTCAGACAGCGGAGCGCCAGCGGCGAGTGCTGCAACATTTCTTGGCACCAACCCACTGTCGTCTCCTCGAGTTTTTCATAAGGGACAACGCAATTGACAAGGCCCATCTCCAGCGCCTCTTTCGCCGTGTACTGTCTGCAGAGGAACCAAATTTCGCGCGCCTTCTTTTGCCCTACCATGCGCGACAAATAACTGGCGCCGAAGCCGCCGTCGAAGGAGCCGACGCGCGGGCCTGTTTGCCCAAACTTCGAGTGATCGGCGGCAATCGTCAGATCGCAGACGACGTGCAGTACATGCCCGCCGCCGATCGCATAGCCTGCGACCATGGCGACAACAGGTTTAGGACAGGTGCGGATCTGCCGTTGAAAATCGAGCACGTTGAGGCGAGGCACTCCATCGCTGTCCACATAGCCGGCAGAGCCGCGTATTTTTTGATCGCCGCCCGAGCAAAAGGCATCGCGCCCGGCGCCCGTTAAAATGATCACGCCGATCGATGCGTCATTTCTGGCATCGTTTAACGCGTGGGACATTTCATCAACGGTGAGCGGGCGGAACGCGTTTCGAATTTCGGGGCGGTTGATAGTGATCTTTGCGATCGCGCCCATCTTGTGGTAGAGAATGTCGGTGTACTTCCCCGACTCAATCCATGCAAATCCACTCTTAGATGGGAGAGTTGTCATTTCTGGGCTTTTCAGCATGGATGGCTCCTAGTTAAGGGGTGATGCGCAAAGAAAGTATTATATGAACCGGAGCATTTTAAATCTTCCTCGCGACGATAATTTTAAAGATTTTTCTCAATGCGCTCAAGAATTTTCAATTGGCGCAATTTTACAGTTTCTATAGACTTCAAATGTTTTTAAAACCTGAATGAACCTATCCTAACAAAAATCGAGGAAAAAGTTATGCAACACACCCATTAGGATAGGTTCATGTACAAAAGGGAGGAAATGTCTTGAAAAATCTACTGTTAAAATTGCATTTAATCGCATTTACATTGATGGCGTCTAGTTTGTCTGCCGAATATCCTGGGTATGTAAAAGTGGGTAATCGTGAAGCGCAGCGAATAGCAAGATTGAATAATGGGGGTGGATATTTAGATGAATTTTACACTTCGGTTATTCGAAGAAATTCAGACGTTCATTCGGTGCTGGAAATAGGCAGTCGGGATGCCTTGGATGCTTTAAAATTGAGTGAATATTATAAATGTCATGTCTATGCATTCGAATGCAATCCTCATGTGTTAGAACTTTGTCAAAATACCATTGGTAGAAATCCAAATGTCACATTGGTCAGTTATGCGGCATGGGATAAGATGGGATCCATTGACTTTTATCCTGTAGTAGAAAGCGACGGAGTTCCCCATAATCCGGGCGCCTCCAGCTGTTTTCCAGTTTCTAAATCAGGGCATTGTAAAACATATATTCAAGAAAAAGTCACAGTTCAAGCTGTAAGACTCGATGATTGGCTGTGTTCTCAAAAAATCCCCCAGGTTGATCTTTTATGTATTGATGCCCAAGGAGCAACTATGAACATATTGCAGGGTTTAGGAGGTAATTTAGCAGGTGTGAAGTATATAATTACTGAATTGGAGCATAAAACGATTTATAGCGGTGAAACTTTACGAGATACAGTCGATCAGTTTTTGGAAGCAAGCGGCTTTAGGATGTATGTTGGCAAAATAAATATGTTTTTTGGGGATTATTTATATGTCCGAAAAGACATTATTTCAGGTTGGGGAGAAGTCCTGGAATAGTAACCCAACTTCGGATATACGCCGCGCACGCGTCCGGCCTTTCGATATGGATGGCGTGAGAGGCCCCTTCCACAGAGTGGCTAGTGCCAAAAGCCTTGGATAGAGCGGCATACTTCGCATCGTTTTCCCCATACAAGAATAGAGTGTCGGGAAGATGCCAGAGCTGCTCTTGCTTGGCCAGGCTGAACGTGCGTAGGAGTTGGATCAGTTTTTGCGGATCCAATGACCGTTTTCTTTCGATCAGCTGAGGAAACTGAGGATGGTGTTTGAATGCGCCGTAGAGCGGTTGGTCGTACCACATCTCCAAAAAATTTTCGAAGGGAAGCTCCTGTAATCGTGCGATCCAGACGAGGTCTTCGTTCCACCGCGCTTCTTTTTCTTCTTCAGTTGAAAGACCGGGATGCCCCGATAGGATGACGACCTTGTCAATTGCTGCGGGATGTTGTTTTTTGAGCTGCATCGCGCGTCTGCCGCCCATCGAATATCCAATGAGATGGCACGGCTGCGGAATATTCTCTTCCTCGAGGTCTAGGGCGATGCAGGTGAACGCATCTTTTAGGTGCTGGGTGACCCCGTCCCAATCTTGTCTGGAGCCCAAAAATCCGTGGAGGAAGACAAGCGGGAGATCTCGTCGTGGAGCGCTTTGTTCGCTGCGCGATTGGTCGTCAGTTCGATGATGCATGATTGGTTCCTCTCTAAACAAAGAGAGAAGGTCTCATGCCAATCCTCTTTGCTTTTGGGATGGTGGTAGGGGATCTCAAAAAGGCGAGCGGCCGCCTCGAAATGGATCTCGTGCGCCGCTGCGACATAATCCTCGAAGATATCTTGTTTTTCTGCTATCGGCAAGAAAGAAAAGATCCCGGCGCCTCCGTTGTTGATCACAAGGATGATGAGGGGATAGAGGCTATTTTTGAGCAGCGGCAGCGAGTTAAGGTCGTGAAGGAAGGTCAAATCACCGATGATGGCGAGGGTGGGTCTTTGCGTTCCTTTGGCGATCCCGAGCGCAGCGGCGATGTTGCCGTCGATGCCGGAGAGACCGCGGTTGGTGAAAACGGGGCCGAGCGGTCTTTCGGGAAATAGGAAGTTGTTCACATCGCGGATCGGCATGCTATTGCCTATAAAGAGCGCCCAAGAGGGCGGCAGCAGTTCGTTTAACGAAAATACAATCCCCGGTTCATTGATCGCAGGCTGCGCGTCAAAGAACGGTTTCCAATCTTTTACAGGAAAGGATGGAGCTTCTTTTTCGCCTTCGATGAGAGGCAGCAGCGCTTCGCAAAAAAGGATAGGATCGGATGCGATTCTGTGGGTGAGGCGGCGGCTCGGATCGAGCGGTTCGTTGTGGTCTACAACTAGGCAATAGAGAGGCGCAGTCGGCCAAGTTTTTGCGATGAGGCGGCCGCCCAAATGGAGGATCGCTTCGGGGCGGGGAGGCAGGCTGCGTAAGCAAGGGCCGTGGCCGCGGATGTTGGAGTTAATGTCGGCGTAGACGGACCAGCCAAGTTTTTTGGCGAGGAAAAAAATGGCCTCAGGATTTTCTCCAGCATGCAGATCTCCGACGACGATGCAGCCCTGGCTTCGCGCAGATAGGCGCTGGGCCCATTCATCCATCGCGGGCATCGAAATGGTAGGGGCGTACTCGGTGATCTCTGTCAAAAAGGGTTTTTCTGTGGTTGCGAGGAGCGGTTCTTTGAATGGGCAGTTGATGTGTACCGGCATGTTGAGAGAAAGAGCGTAGGCCAAGGTCTTGCCCAAAGGAAAGGCGTGGTCGGGGCAGGGGAGGTCTACGTAGTGGGCGTAATGTCCAAAAATTTTCACTTGGTCAGGCGTTTGGTTGCCGCCGCAGCCGCGGAGTTCGTGCGGGCGGTCTGCAGAAATGATGAGGAGCGGCACGCGGTCATGGTAGGCCTCCATGAGGGCAGGAAAAAGATTGCCGAGGGCAGTCCCTGAAGTCACGACGATCGCCGCAGGGTGTTTGGAACCTTTTGCAATGCCGAGCGCGTGAAAGCCGAGTCCTCGCTCGTCGTAGTGCACCGTGGTCTCGATGTCGGGATTTTCGGCGAGGGCGACGGCGAGAGGCGTTGAGCGGGATCCAGAACCGATGCAGACGTGCTGGACGCCTAATTTCGTAAGTACTTCCAGAAGCGCTTTTGCCCAGGTGATATTCATGTGAGTATTTCCATTAATTGACCGATCTTGTGGTCCAGCTCTTCCCATTCTTTGCGCGCATCGGAACCAGCCACAATGCCGGCGCCGGCAAACAGATGCACCTCATGGCCGCGCACAAGCGCCGAGCGGATACCGACGACCATTTCGGCGCCGCCGGGGCCCACCCAGCCAATAGGGGATGCATACCATCCTCGGTCAAACGGCTCATTTTCTACAAGAAATTGCAACGCCTCTCTGCGCGGCTGTCCGCCGATCGCTGCCGTCGGATGGAGCGCGTGCAGGAGGTCGGCATCGGAGACATGATCTTTTAGGTCCGCGGAGAGCAGGTTGTAAAAATGCTCGAGGGTGGCGGTTTGGATGATCCGGTCTTCCGGTTCGCTGCGGACCGCATGGGAAAGAGGTGTCAAAGCGGCTTGAATGGAGGTTTTGACAAAATCGAATTCTCGCTGTTCTTTTTCGCTAAAGGCCTCTCCACCTTTAAGCCGCGTGCCGGCGATCGCCTCGCTGAGGAGCTGCTTCTGTTGGCGCGCGTAGAGTTTTTCCGGAGTGGCGCCGATAAAGGCCGCCTCGGAGGTAATCTGCAATCCAAACAGCGTCGCGTTTTGCGCGCAAGCTCGGAGCGCTGAGAGGATTTCCCAGGGACAAAGAGTCTCTTTGAAGGTCAGGGTAGTACGTCGCGCCAGGACCACCTTTTCGATTTTTGGATCAGCGAGGGAGGCTTGGATCGATTTTCCCCATTCTTCAAAACTGGGAGAATCGCTCCTGGAGAGGAGCGTCGGTTTTTTGAAGGACAAATTAGCAACCGAACTATCTGTTTTTTCTTCGAGCGGCTCAAAAAAATAGCACGGGGGAAAAGCGTTCCAGAGAGGATCGTGCTTTGCTGGTGAAAAGGTCATTCCGCCAAAGAGCAGCGTGTCGGGAGCTTCGGGTATGCTGAGCAGATCTCTGCGCTTGCCGACGGCGCCCAAGGCAACGTCAGAACCTTTGGCCTGCCAGAAGAGCTTGGGAAAGTGTTTTTCGTTCTTTAGCCAATGGAACATTTATCGCCCACGTAAAGGGTCACGATACCTAAAGTGAGAGGATGGGCCTCTGCGGCTATAAAGCCGGCGTTCTTGAGCAGCGCGCAAAAGTTTTGTCCTGAAGGGAACGCTTCGATAGTTTTGTTCAGATAGGTGTAGGCATCCCGATTTTTAGAGAGCCAGCCTCCGACATAGGGTAGGCATCTGCGCAAGTAAAAGAGGTGGAGCGCTTTTAAGAGGTCATTATTGGGCAGCGAAAACTCCAGCACGATGATGCGGCCGCCCGGTTTTAAGACGCGGTGCATTTCAGCCAATGCGCGAGGGACGTCATCGACATTGCGGATGCCAAACGAGATGGTGGCGCAATCAAACGTATTGGAGGAGAAGGGGAGGGCTGTCGCACTTGATTCTTGAAGGAGAACCTTGTTTTTGTAGATCTTTTGTTTCATCTTTTCTCGGCCGATGCGCAGCATTTTGGTGGCGAGATCGATCCCGATCGCCTGGCCCACTTTTTTTGTCTGTTCCATGAGCGCAATGATCTGATCCCCAGTGCCGGTAGCGCAGTCGAGTAGAAAGAGGGAGTTTTTTGAGGGCAGGAATTTAGCGACCTGGCGACGCCAATGGCGGTCAAGGCCAAGGGATAGAATACGATTGGTTCGATCGTAGGTCGGCGAAATCGTATCAAACATCTTTTCCACTGTCATAAGCGATAGGGTTGTACAGAAATTATTGAGAAAAAGCAAGCGCCAAGATCGGATGACTTTATAAGTCGTTGATAATCAAGGTTGCAAAATTTAATTATATTATAATTACAACTTTACTATCACATTAATTTGTGTTATAATTATTGTATTAATAAATTAATTATAATGAGTTATGAATAGTTTTGTTGTTTTGCAAGATTCAATGACAGCCCATCAGTCTCCTGCGCCTATGCAGAAGGAGGCTGCTGCCCCGCGTCTGGGCTTCGGAATTTTGAAGAAGATTTTTAGCTTGTTCCGTCGAGAAAGCGCTCCGGCCGCACCTGCCGTGGAAAGGGTCTGGTCGAAGGCCGATGAGAAATCTGCGGCGGTCCAGCGGGATGGCGTCCTTTGGAATTGCGTCGGCCGCGAGAGCGATGGCCCAGGGTTTACTTACGAATTTAGATTGCGGGATGAATACGATGATGTCACAGCGAGTTTAGAACGCGTAGAGCGGGGAGCAGCTGCCGAGGATAAGATGATGGAGATTTTTCCCGCTGTCGAAGAATATGGCGCAACTGTGCTCTATCTCGATGCTCAAGTTCCTCTGAAAGATCTGTCGCCCGATGCGCAGTCCATGCGCGCTAATTTAAAGGATTTGCAAGCGCTGGGCTATAGATCGGAGCGGAAGAGAGAGGGAGTCTATCTCTATCTGCCCGATCGAGAAGCTTTACTAGCGCGATGGGATAAACTGCGAGAAGCGCGCCCCGAACTGCCTTCACTACGGATTTTAGCTAGCAAGGGAATCGCGGATGATCTTTCGTTCGTTAGAGCCTTTTTTACTCATGACGCGCTCCTATCCACCGGTAAGGAGTTCGTCCACGATCATCTGTCGCATGTCATTACTACGCTTGCCTTAATTTTATCTGCGGAAGCCCGCGATAAACCTACTGCCTTTCGCAGCGAAAGGTCGAGACTGGCGCACGTACTCGGAAAAGCCTACCGTCGGATCATGATCACTAAAAGCCTACTAGAAAATAACATAGCGGAAATTCCTGAGGAAAAACTCCATTTAGCGCGTCAGCATTTGCCAAAGATCGAAGCGACTTTGGGAACGCTGGCAGATGTTGTCTCCAGCATGGGCAGTTATGAGGAGACCGCAGAGGTGGACAGAGCAAGCGTCTATTCACAGAACTTGTTCTTCCGCGCTTGGGATGATCCGAACTGGAAAGTCTACTTCGAGCGCTGTTTCGGCGAGCAAAACATTAATACCAAAGAACTCCAAGCAGTTTGGCAGATGATGGAGGACTTTGAAGAAGAATTCGACGCTCTTTCAAAACCTCAAGGAGTACGTTAATATGGCGACAACCATCCATCCCTACATTCCTTCTGCAGCGGCTATCCAGGCGGTGGAAGGCGTCCAGTCGCCTTCAAAAATTTCTCAGTTGTGGACGAAGGCGACGGCGTGGCTCTCTACCCCGACCCCAGTCAAAAGTATTCAGATCGAGCAGCAGGAGATCGCTCAGCGTTCGGGAGAGTTCTGGGAGTGTGTGAGTCGGGAGAAATGCCCGCGCGCAGGTTTCGTCTACAAATTTAGATTACGCGATGACTTTGATGACGTCACACCGGATGAAAATCGTGCGGCGCGCGCCAAAGCGGCAGATCAGAAGAGCAAAAAGATGTTCCCTGCCATTGAATTGACCGGTACTCAAATGCTTGCCCTGGACCCGAATGTGCCTGAGAGCAAATTAAAGAGCGGGACACTTAAGATCCGCGAACACGTGGAACTCTTGATGCAGCTCGGCTACAGAACCGAATGGAAAGAGGATGGCGTCTACTTGTACCTGCCTGATCGTGAAGCGCTTTTGGCGAATTGGGAAATACTGAGGGCAGCGGATCCTGAACTGCCTGAATTGACGATCCAGTCGAGCGAGGGGATCGCGAGCGACATCGACTATGTGAAGGCCTATTTTACTCATGACGGGGTTCTATCCACCGGCAAGGAGTTCCTGCATGACCACCAAGCCCATATCCTTTCTGTGGTTGTTTTAATTCTCTCTTCGGAAAAGCCTTCGGATGAGTTGGGCCGAAATCCTGCCTATAGGATGGAAAAATCGCGGATCGTCCGGCTCCTCGGTAAAGCTTACCGTCGCGTGATGATCGCTCAAGAGCTCTGTAGAACGAACTTCCTAAAGCTTTCCGAGGAGGAATTGGCGCTTCTGAAAAAACACTTGCCGAAGATCGAAGCGACGCTCGGTTCCTTTGCGGACATTCTCTCGAGCAAGGATAGATATACGGCGACGCTCCAATGGAAAGAAAAGAGCGTTTACGGCGGGGATTCGTTCTTACAAGCATGGAGCGATCCCGACTGGGGAAATTACCTCTACCGCCGGTTCGGCAACACCAACAAGAGCGAGATGATCGCCGTAGGAAAACGTCTAGAAGAGTACGAGCGTCAATTCGACGCGCTCCCTAAAGGATCACTTTAAAAGGCAGATCATCGTAAAACGCGATCGCTCCCTTATCGATCAATTCCGCAGGAGACACCCCTTCGTTATCCTTGATTGAAGGATTAGCGCCCCGCTGCATGAGCAGACTGATCATTTCCCAATTTCTCGACCGCACCGCAAAATGGAGAGGGGTTTGCCCTTCCTCGTTCACAGGATCTACAGCTTCACCTTTGTCTAAATAGAATCTAGCCAGCTCCGTATTGTTCACATAGGCAGCGCGATGTAGAAAGGTTTCCTTTTTTGCAGTCACAGCATAGAGATCGGCCCCATGAGCGAGCAAGAGCTCTGGAATTTCCTGTTGGGAAGCGCTATAAGAGATCGAATGGAGCAATGGGGTCATTCCTTCGCTGTCCTTTGCGTTGACATGCGCACCCGCTTTAAGAAGCCGTTCGACTGTATGCGGATTATTGCCGTAGGCCGCCGCCATGAGCGGTGTGATCCCGGAGTTCTTCTCGGCCGTATTGACCTCAGCCCCTTTTTTAATCAGAAGATGCGCGATCGTATCTGCCCTTGAATACCCTAGCGTTTCAAATAAGGGGGTTGTCCCATTCTCGTTGACCGCGTTGATCTCCGCTCCTTTTTCCAGCAGATAACGGACAATTGCCATATTTCTATCCGTGCCGGCGGCTAGATGGAGAGCCGTATAGCCATCGGCATCTTTGGCATTGACATCTGCACCTTTTTCCACAAGAAGCTTGGTGTTTGCAAAGGAAGACTGGTAGATCGCTTCATGCAAGGGGGTGCGGCCGGAGCGCTCGGCTTTCGCATTGACATCAAGACCTTTATCAATTAGCAGTTGCACGAGCGCGGGCGATACATCGGCTGCATAGTGCAATAGAGTACCTCTATCTGGCGATGCCGCGGTGACTGAAGCGCCTTTATCGATGAGTTTTCTCACTAAAAGCCCATCATTTTTTGCCAGGGCGTATTCCAGAACGCTTTTGCCTGAAAGGTCCTTGGAGTCAATATTGGCTCCGGCATCGATCAGAAAAAGGGCTAAATTGGTTCGGGATTCAGAGATAGCATGGGCAAGGAGTGAAACGCCCAAGTTGTCTACTACGTTGAGGTCGGCGCCTTTCTCGATGAAAAAGCGGGGGGTGCCTCCGTAATGGAGGACTGAGTAGATGAGTGGGGTTCTTCCCTCCCAGTTTTTTGCTTTCAGGTCGGCGCCTTTAGAGAGGAGGAGCTCGCCAACCTCCGCAGAGCGCACAGAATACAGCGGGGTATTTCCGTCGTCATCCTGGGCATTCGCTGCAGCCCCTTTTTCCAGTAAAAGCGCAGCGATTTCCAACGAATCCTCAGAAACGGCGCGGTGAAGCGGGGTCTGTCCATAGAAATTAACGGCGCTACAATCGGCCCCTTGCTCGAGAAGGTATTGGACGATCTCTAAATTTTCCTTAAAATTTGCGGCCTCGTGCAAGGGAGTGTTGCCATTAGCATCTGTTGCGTTCACCCGAGCTCCCTCTTTGCAGAGCCGCTTTACCAAAGGGAGGTATCCCCGGAAGGCGGCGATGTGGAGTGGAGTTCTCCGGTCGTGGTCATGGAGGAAAACATCAATTTTTGCCCCTTTGTCTAGCAGTAGGAGCGCTGCCGTTTCGTTGCCCCAATCTAAGGCAGCAAACAGTCCATGCGTTAAGACCTCATTCCTGTCGGGGCAAGCGGCGCGGAGGTCAATCCCTTTCTCTAACAAGAAGCTGATCATCTCTAAAGACTTGTCGCCGCAAGCGGCGGCGGCATTTAAAAGGGAACCTTTGCAGATGTCGGTCTGATTGATGTCGGCGCCTTTTGCCAAAAGAGCGGCGCACATTTCCAGGTCGCCATCCTCAACCGCAATGCGGAGCGGGGTTACGGCATGATGGTCTTTTGCATTGACGTCCGCGCCCTGGTTGATCAACAGCCCGGCGATCACGCTCTGTCCGTGGATGAGCGCATTGTGTAAAGGCGTCATTCCCGAGAAATCGCGCGCATGGATATCTGCGCCTTCTCTAATTAATCGGATGCCCAGCTCTTCATTGTCCGCAATTAAAGCGAGCTGCAAGGGGGAACGCCCCTCCCAGTTAATTTCAGGATTTGCGTTGAGCTGCGGCGATAAACCCAGGAGAATTGCAACTGTGAGCGATACAGGTTTTGATAACATCGAACCCCTAAGTGTTTTTAATAGACCCGATTATATGCCGTCATGGAGATTTCAGCAATTATTTGAACGAAAAAAAAGGCCTTACCCATGTGGGTAAGGCTAGAGTAGCAAACAAGGTGGAAATTTTTACTTGCGCTTGCGCTCGGCTTCTGTGAGGAACCGTTTGCGCAGACGGATGAAGTGGGGAGTGATCTCCACGAGTTCATCGTCTTGGATAAAGTCGATCGCTTGCTCCAAGGTAAATTGGCGCGGAGGGGTCAGGATGATGTTCTCATCGGTCCCCGAAGCGCGCATGTTGGTCAGCTGCTTACCTTTGGTCACGTTCACGACGAGATCGTTATCCCGAGTGTGTTCACCGACGACCATTCCTTCGTAGACTTCGTCGCTGGGGCCCACAAAGAGGGTGCCGCGCTCTTGGATGGAGAAACAGGCGTAGCCGGTGACTCTGCCGAGGCACATGGAGATCAGGGCTCCCTTTTTGCGCCCGGGGATCGCGCCTTTCCAAGGTTCGTAGTGGTCAAAAATGGAGGTGAGAAGGCCCAAACCACGAGTGACGGTCATGAACTCGTTGCGGTAGCCCATGAGGCCGCGCGTCGGGATCAAGAAGCTGAGCGATGTGATGTCATGCTCGTTCGTGCTTAGGGTCTGCATCTCGCCTTTGCGGCGGGAAAGTTCTTCGATGACCGCACCGGAATATTCCTGAGGAACTTCGATGTGGACCATCTCAATCGGCTCTTCTTTAACGCCGTTAACTTCCTTGATGATGACCTTAGGTTTTGAAATGGTGAACTCAAAATCTTCTCGGCGCATCGCTTCGATGAGAACCGCTAAGTGGAGCTCGCCGCGTCCGCAGACAGTGACGGCATCGTCGCGCAATTCGGAATCTTCAATTTTAAGTGAAATGTTCGCCCGACGCTCTTGGTGGAGGCGGTCGCGGATCTTATTCATCGTCACTTGCTTTCCGTCCCTGCCTACAAAAGGGCCGTTGTTGACGGTCATTTCCACGGAAAGGGTGGGCTCAGCGATCATGATCAAGGGGAGTTGGACGATGTGGTCCGGAGTACATAGCGTGTCGCCGATCGTGACTTCAGGGATCCCGGAGATACTCACGATATCGCCGACGCTGCCTACTTCCATTTCGATTTTTTTCAAACCGAAATAGCCCTCAACTCGGGTGACGGCGTGCTTGGTCGGGTGTCCGTTTTTGTCCACTTTCGCGATGATGTCTCCCTTTTTCACTTCTCCTTCCAGGATGCGGCCGCAGGCTTGTCTGCCGATGAAGTCATCGTAGCTGAGCGTGGTCGCTTGCATGAGGAAGGGGAGGTCAGGGTTACCCGGTGGAAAGGGAACGGCGCTAATGATGAGTTCGAAGAGGGGTCGCATGTCGACGCGCGGCGCTTCGAGGCTCATGGCGGCGAATCCGCCGAGTCCAGATGCGTAGCAGATTGGGAAGTCGAGCTGCTCATCGGTGGCTCCGAGCTCTACAAAGAGGTCGAAGGTGAGGTTGAGCGCGCGGTCCGGGTTGGCGTGCGGGCGGTCGATCTTGTTCAACACCACGATCGGTCTTAAGCCGATCTTGAGCGCCTGAGAGAGCACAAAACGGGTCTGCGGCATCGGCCCTTCTTGGGCGTCGACTAGGAGGAGTACAGAATTAACAAGACCGAGAACGCGCTCGACCTCTCCAGAGAAATCGGAGTGGCCGGGGGTGTCGATAATATTAATTTTATAGTCTTCGAAGAAAATACTGGTATGCTTAGCAAAGATGGTGATCCCGCGTTCCTTTTCTTGGTCATAGCTGTCCATGACCCGTTCAGGAATTTTTTCATTATCGCGGAAAATGTTGGATTGCTTGAGCAGACTATCAAGTAGAGTGGTTTTGCCGTGGTCAATGTGGGCAATAATCGCAATATTGCGGATCTTTTCGGGTGGAAATTTGTAGGGTGTTGACATGAACCTATCCCAGTATTCGGAAATGTTGATTTTTGAACG
This sequence comes from Parachlamydiales bacterium, assembly GCA_009885755.1. Lineage (GTDB taxonomy): Bacteria > Chlamydiota > Chlamydiia > Chlamydiales > Rhabdochlamydiaceae > VFKB01. Next base: position 56,272 of record VFKB01000030.1, read on the forward strand.
ATTTTTTCACAGATTTTAGAGCCGCTTCGCAGGACATACTTGGATAAGTAGGCCAAGAAGCGGCTCTGA
>VFKB01000047.1 GCA_009885755.1 Parachlamydiales bacterium
CAACGCCTGGAGCGAGGGACCAACTTGAATAAGTTGGCCTGAGTGAAGGCGAAGGCCCGCAGGTAAAAGCGCCCGCAATTTATGTCTTTATTTTTTGCGAATGGTATTAGCTCAATCTGTGGTCATCAACAAGGTGACGAGTGAACTTTCCAGCGTCTTGATGGGCTCGCTGAAAGCGAACGGAAAAATTTTCCTGTTCAATTCCAACGGGATTCTGATCGGCGAAAAAGGAAGCATCGACACGAACGGATTTATCGCTTCCACACTCTCCGCCTCATTTGACGATCTTATGGGCGGAAAGGATAAGCTCCTTTTTCAAGGATCTTCATTAGCCTCGATTGTTAATTTGGGAAAGGTCACCGCGTGGGACGGCGATATCTTTTTGCTCAGCTACAAGATCGACAACAAAGGTTCCATCCTTGCACCGCGAGGCAGCGCTGGAGTGGGCGCAGGCCAAGAAGTTCTTTTAAGACCGCAAGCCCTAGAAAAAATTGTGATCCGCCCCTCTTTTACAAAATATGATGATAGCGCAACGGGCATCGACAACTCAGATTTGATCACCGCATGCCAGGTAGAATTAAAATCGGACGGCAATGCTTATGCGATAGCTATCAAGCATATAGCCGCCATCGATCCACTCGGCATTGTGGAACATAACGGAGAAATATTCCTCGTCGCCGAGGGCCGCAATAATGGCATGTACGGTTCGATCAGAGCAAAAAACAGCGACGGTACCGACGGCAGCGCACAGATTTTAGGAGACCACATCGCTGTACTTGAAAAAGCAAAGATTAATGCTTCAGGAAAAATGGGCGGCGGCACTGTCCTTATTGGCGGCGACAAAAACGGCAAGAACGCTGCAGTACTCAATGCCAAAATAACCTATGTCGATAAAAATGCGGTGATCACTACAGACGCGCTCTTCGACGGCACCGGAGAAAAAGTGATCCTCTGGGCGGATGAGATCACCTGCTTCTATGGAAATATCAGGGCGCGCGGCGGTGAAAACTCCTTGAAAGCTAAAACCTCTCAAGGAGTTTTTTATTGCTAAGGGAGGCAATTGCATTTTCCTATTTCCATAAATAAGCCAAGTCTAGCAAAATACTTTCCAAGTTGTTATTGAAAAAATCGACTGGTGCCTAAGGAGGCTTTACTGTGAAAAAGTTGACGATGTTTTTGATGGTTTTTTTATGGTTACCTTTACTTTGTTTTACCGATTATTATAGCCAATGTGGACAAGATAGAATTATTTATGAAAACTATTTTTGGAATTGCAAATCGGGAGTTTTTGTAGATATTGGCGCCCATAATGGAATTACATTTAGCAATTCTTGTTTCTTTGAAAAAGAATTAGGATGGACCGGGATTTGCGTAGAGCCTATTCCTGAAGTATTTGCTCAGTTAGAGGCTAATCGAAAGTGTACCTGCATTCAAGGTTGCATTACAAATCATTCTGGTACGCAAAAATTCTTGAGAGTACTCAGCCCCGCAACCCATGTCGAAATGTTATCGGGACTTGTGGAAAAGTATGACCCGATTCATTACAAACGGATGAATCTAGAACTCTCCCAAAGTGGAGGCTCCCTCCAGTCAATCGATGTAAAATGTTATTTATTAAACGATGTCTTAAAACAAAATCGCATTACCCATGTGAATCTTCTTAGCATAGATACTGAGGGAGGTGAATTTGAAATTTTATCGAGCATTGACTTTTCTAAGTGTCAAGTCGATGTAATTACGGTAGAAGACAACTATAATGATCCTCGCTTTATTCCTTTCCTCAAAGAAAAGGGGTTCAAATTTGTACGGCACATTGAACAAGATCTGTTGTTTGTCAATAAGGATTTCAAACCTCAGGTAAACACGTCTAAGCCTCGGATATCCATCATTACGTCGGTCTATAATGGAGATGCGTTCGTAGAAGGGTTTTTGAAGGATATTACCCAGCAGACAATTTTTAACCAATGTGAACTCATCATGATCAATGCCAATTCCCCAGGGCATGAAGAACCGATCATCAAAGAATATATGACCAAATATCCGAATATTATCTACGTTAATCTCCCACAAGATCCAGGTGTTTATGGAGTGTGGAATCAGGCCATAAAAATGGCTTCAGCGGATTTGGTTACCAATGCGAATTTGGACGATCGGAGCCATCCCCAAGCTTTAGAAAAGCAAGTGGAAGAAATGGAGGTTCATCCTGATATAGATCTTGTCTATGCAGGATATCTCGTGACTCATGTTCCCAATGACACCTATGCGGGCAATCATGCGAAGGAGCAGGTTGACCCACCTGAGTTTTCTATAAAAAATATAAGGTATTGTTTGCCCGGCCCCAGACCCGTATGGCGCAAGTCGATGCATGAGCGGTATGGATTCTTTGATGAGACATTTTTATCATCTGGGGATGCTGAAATGTGGGTACGCGCTGTGAGTTTAGGCTCCAAATTTAAAAAGGTCCCCGGCTTTTACACCTTATACTACTTTAATCCCGAAGGGTTATCAACCGACGCGGATGAAAAGAAAACCGCGCGACGCGTTCTGGAAGGCAAGCGGATTACAGAAACGTATGGCTATTTATTTGAGTTGACTCCAGGTTCAGACCAAGAGGGAAGCTTTTTAAAGCTTTATAATCTTGGCCTCCGTCAAAGAATGGAAAATAATTTGGATGGAGCATTGGAGAGTTTTTCTAAGGCCTATGCGCTTCGCCCTACACGTGCAGAGCCCCTCTTGCAAAGCGCTGTCATTTATCGTGAGAAGGGCAATATTTTATTGGGGTATCTTCTTGCAAAATATGCCCTGTCTCACCCCTACCCTGACGGAGATGCGGGTGTCGACAGTGCAGCGTACGATCATGCCATGCTGATCGAGTTTACCAACTGCGCCCTGCTACTCGGAAAGTTCAAGGAAGGGTTCGATGCGTGTAGTAAATTGCTTGCAAACCCCAACCTACCCTCAGAATATAAACACCCCGTACAAGCTAACTATGAGCTTGCCCTCGGGAAAATGGAGGTCACAACACCCGCGCTTCCATGCCAAAATAATACCATTTATAGTGAGTAGAGGAGGCCAATCTCTCGGACTCCCCCCTCGTTAGAACCCATCGGGCCCAATTAGGGCAATGGGCTCAAGATATTTATCTTTCGCCTGCTTGATGGTTGGAAGAGTGGATGGACTATTTTACCTGTGGGTAGAGGGTTGGCTGTCATGTACAGCTGGAACTTTCTCCACGTAAAGCTCTTACGTTGGCTCCGTCGATTCAGCCATTTGAACATGATCTTTGTTGCCCTAAAAAGAAAAGTGTCAGCAATTCCCGTTAAAAATAATTTCGCAATAGAATAATCTATTTTCTTCACAATCTTTTCGCAATGTGGAGGAAGTGCCATGGGAGTTCATTCAGTTGAAAAAAAACAGCTTTCTGCTAGAGGAATGCTGGCAAAAATACGTTCTACCTTCGCTGAGATTCCGGAACCACCCAAAGACAACCGAGGACTAAAATCTAAAATTCCCTTGGTCGATTGTTTAATGTCAGGCCTTGCTCTATTCGGGCTTAAGTTCCCTTCTCTTCTGCAATTCGATCATGGCTTTGATGACGATGCCGTCAAACATAATCTGAACACTCTATACTTGACTTTCCCAAATTTTTGGCTTGACAGGCCCGACTCTATGGAGGCGAATGCAAGGCGCCGCAGGGAACCCGATGCAGGCAACCCCGAATGGGGTTGTCGAAGCAGGGCAACACAGCAGTCGCCCCATAGGGTGGGAAATGTCAAGTTAAAAATTTGGGAATGTCAAGAATGGTATAAGAGTTGCTAATTGGGAATAAATAAGTAATCGTGTACACCAGATAGGTTGAAAGATTTGTATCCCAGTTTTGTTATTTTTTCAATCTTTTTTTCACATTCTGAATCACTCCAGATCTCAATAATTAGGATGGGCTTTTGATTGGCAATTGTCTCTAAAGCCCCTTCAATTACCTGGTCTTCATACCCTTCCACGTCAATTTTAATAAGAGATACGTTGGTGAATTTAAAATCATCGAGCCTTTGCATGGGTACTTTATCCCCTCCAAGGCCAACCGAAGTATTGCCTTCATTCGTAGGGTTCCTGAGATTCATTTCAACGATTGTTTTCTTATCTCCTAGAGCTGTTCGGTGAAAAATAATATTAGATCGATGGTTCAGGTGCATATTTACGACGAGCTCTGTAAAAAGCTTTGCCTGGGGCTCAAAGACATGAACTACCCCATTCTCGCCCACCAGCCCCGACAGGGACAGGGTGTGGACTCCAATATGTCCTCCCACATCAATCACTGTTGATCCAGGCTTGACGTGGAGTTTAAATTGCTGGAAGATATGATCTTCCCATAGACATCCTTTTTTTATAAACCCTTTTATCAAATCGGGGCTTTCTTTTTCTATGCAATAGACACTCCCATTTCCTATAGAACAAATTTCGTATTCATCAAAATTGTGATGACCCACAAAGGATTTCAAGTGGGGATCATGAACAAAAAATGGTTGAAAAAGCTCCTGGAGCTGTTTTTTGCCCATCAGCCTGGTCTTCAAAATATTGACCAACCAGGGTTCCGCATTCTTTTCTAATATAGAAACAGGACATCGATATTGAGGGAAAATCTTCGAAGTGCTTTTTTCATGCACTGTATGCAGAGCGAGATGTTTAAAATCGGGAATATGAGTGATTTTTTTTCCTAGAGCACGAGCCTTTGCAACAAAATTACCATCTTCCCCCCCATTTAAATCTTCAAATGGGCATTCCTTCCAAATAGATTTTCTATACACATAAGAAAACCCGAAGCCCCATTTGTTTCCGTTATTCCATTCATTCATTATTAGATCGCTTTCAAAAAGAGGCCTCATATCTACTAAAATATTACTGCAACCCCAGCCCGATACCAGATAATGGGGACCTCCTATAAAATTTGTATCCCACTCCCATAATGTACCGTCGAGTTCTCTCCAGGCGAGCCATCGAGAGTACTTGATAAAATCGGCGTCTCCAAGTTGATCGATCATTTCCATTAAGTATTCGGGTGCATAGTAGTCATCATCGTCAAAGTGAGCGATAATCTCCCCTGAGGCCCTTTCATTGAGATAGTTGCGTTTTAAACCTATGGAGAGTCTTGTCGGGTTATGATAATACTTTACTCTTGGGTCGTTGAGCTGAAGAAAAAAAGGAGACGGCTCTAGCGAATCATCTAAAATAAGCAACTCTCGATCTTCATACGTCTGCCATGCAAATGCTCGATATAAATTGGGATGCCACTCAGCCCGATCATAGGTTGGACATATAACGCTCACCTTAGGGTGCCGCTTAGAAACAGCGTCGGCGTGTGCATGCGGAGAAAAAATCGATAATGTGATAAAAAACAAAAAAATGGGGATAAAAATGCTCGACCGTATGATAACCATCTTCTGCGCCCCCTCTGGCTAAAAAAAGAGCATTATGAAATAGGATGAATTAAAATTCGAGAAAATCTTGAGATATACAAGATGATAGGCTTGAGAGATTTATTTATACCAAACTTAGGTCACGTCCTTGGAAATTTCACTGATAGATGAATTGCTGATAGGCCTTGTGAAGATAATCGAGAATATCTGAGGCGATGAGGCAATAGGATGTTTTGTCGATCGCCGCTTGTTCTCCTGCAAGACCGTGGAGCATCGTTCCCAGCGTCGCCGCATCATAGGTATTGCAACCTTGCGCCAAAAGCCCTGCAAGAATTCCTGTGAGCACATCTCCTGAACCTGCCGTGGCCATTCCAGGATCGCCGTGTGTGACAATGAGGGGAAGTTCGCCCGGATGGAAAACGACCGTGGGGCCGCCCTTGAGGACCAGCGTCACCTTCTTTTGTTCCGCAAATTCTTGGCAGAGCGGCAACGTCGGCTCCTTAGAGAGCAAGCGCTCCATCTCTTTGTGGTGCGGCGTCAGAATGCACGCGTCGGGAAGCCTCCAGTGGGGATTTTCCGAAAGAAGAAATAGAGCATCGCCGTCGACCACTGTAGGAAGCGTGATCGTGGCCAAAAGAATTTGGAGCAGCTGCTTTTTATCATCGGTGCGCCCCATGCCGGGGCCGATAAAGAGGGCTTTGGCCCGTTTTGCTTCCACAAGAAATCGGTCGATATGGAACGGCTCTTTGATAACTTCAAAGGGAGCTGCGACAAGTTCTTTTTCGAGACCCTCTGGATGGAAAAGACGGACAATGCCCGCTCCTGCGCGCAGGGTGGCGATTGAAGAAAGGGAAGCGGCGCCCGCCATTCCCGGCGAGCCGGCAACTCCCAACACATATCCCGCCTCATATTTGTGGCGGCTCCGCTGAATTGCGGGCAGTTCGAGATTTCCATCATGAAGCAAATGTGCCACTGGATGCGCGGCAGCGAGATATTCAGGGTCCATGCCAAAATCGGCGTGGACCAATTCTCCGACGTGGTTCCACCCGGAGCTAATAAAGAAACCGAGCTTCGGCAATCCTAAATAAATTGTCATCAGCGCATGGATCGCCACTGTTGCTACTTCGCCCGTTGTTCCATTCAGCCCCGAAGGAATATCGATGGCGACAATGGGAAGCTGCGCATTGTTAGCAAACGAGATCGCTTGAGCGAGCACCCCTTCCGCCGCCCCTTCAAAACCGGTACCGACAAGCCCGTCGAGAATGATCCCCTCTTCGGGGAAAGGGACCTCGTCGTAATGGACAATCCCGCCGCCTTCAGTAAAGCGATCGTGCTGCTCTTGGCATAACGCGCTGCACTCTTCTAAAGGATAGACGTGCCACGCCTCTACCGAAAAACCGCTGTTCAACAGCTCGCAGCCGGCTGCGTAAGCATCTCCGCCGTTATTTCCTTTACCGACGAGGAGGAACACTTGATCGGCTAAATTTAAAAAGGTGAGAATTTCTGAGATCGCCTTCCCTGCATTTTCCATGAAAAGTCCCGGCGACGCCCCATTCGCATAGGCCATCTGCTCGATCCGGGTCATCTCATGCGCAGTGATTATTTTTTCCATGAACCTATCCCAGTATTCGAAAACGTTGATTATTGAACGATTTTTTCACAGATTTTAGAGCCGCTTCGCAGGACATACTTGGATAAGTAGCCCAAGAAGCGGCTCTGAAAGATGTGGAAAAAGAATCTAAAAGCATGTTTTTCAAATATTGGAATAGGTTCATACTATAAGTGCTCTTCTTTAATCGCCCTTTGCAGGAGCCCTTTGACGGCATCCCGCGGATCCAGTCCCTCATACAAAATAGAATAGACCGCTTGAGTGATCGGCACAGGGATATGCGCTTTTTGGCCAAGTTGCAATGCTGAGACACAGGTATAGGCGCCTTCAACAACCATCCCGATTTTTTCTTTGGCCGCTTGAGGGTCCAGCCCTTCTCCGATCAACCTGCCAAACGTGTAGTTGCGGCTCAGCTTAGAAAGACAGGTCACGCAAAGATCTCCCAGTCCGGAAAGTCCATTCAACGTTTCAGGATTGCAATGTTTGGTCACGCACAATTTTCTCATCTCGTGCAGACCGCGCGTCATCAAGGCGGCCTTGGTGTTATCTCCAAAACCGAGCGCGTCCGACATCCCGCATGCGATGGCGATGATATTCTTCATCGCGCCGCCAAATACAACGCCGTTGATGTCTCCGTTGGGATAGACGCGGAAATAGGGGGTCGAAAATGTTTCCGTAATTTTGTGCATTAACGATGGGTCATAGGCAGATCCCACAATCGACGTCGGCAGCTTTTGAATTAACTCTTCCGCATGGCTAGGGCCGCTGATGCAGCCAATCTTAGAGCGATGCTTTTCTCCAAGGACTTGTAAAACCACTTCGGGAAGCAGAAGGCCGCTGTTCTGTTCAATCCCTTTGGAAGTGATCACGATCGGGCATGACACGCCGCCCGCCGCTAACACCTGTTCAAAAACAGGGCGGACACCCATCGAAGTCACCGACTCAACAAGAAATTCCGCGCCGGAGATCGTCTCCTTTAAATCGGAGGTGATCTTGACCCGGTCATCGATCTTAAAGCGGTGTAGCTTGGGGTGTTCCCTTTTTTTAGAGAGGAGCTTTGCAAATTCAGGACTCGCCGTCCATAAAACGACCTCATAGCCCTTCGAGGCCAAAAGAGAGGCCAAACAAAATCCCCAAGTACCGGCGCCCAGATATGCAATTTTCATATTTTTATAATAACAGATTCATGCCTATGGTTCAACTCGCCTTTAAACATTAGAAAAACTCAAAGCGTCATTGAACAGTTCGCACACCTCGTCCACCGTGATCAAGCTGATATCCCCTTTTTTCCCAATCAATGGGGTATGCACGAGTTCGGGATTTGGGGCGGCCACATTCTGTTTGAGAATGCCCTGTTTCGGATCGGCCCATAAGGAAATGACTTTTAAGGGAAAAGAAGCGTCGATATAATAGGTGAGAGAAAGGACTCCCGAGTCGGGAGCGATCAAATAGGTACAACGGTTCTTGATGATCGAAAGCATTTCGTGGAGGGTCGTCTCTCCGCGCAGATCGATCAATCCTTCCACGGGAAGGGAAACACTTTTGCTTAAGCCAAAAAGAATGATACGCGCGCATCTCTCAAATTCCAGCCGTTTAAAAAGTTCGATCCACTTGGCCAAAGGCCAATTCTTTTCATAGGCGTAGATAGTCTCTGTCTGCACGTGAACGGCGACATAGGTCCCATTGGTCGACAGATCAAACTTTTCCCAAAGCCCATCCCACTCTTTTTTCCACTGAAGCTTCGGCGTCAGCTTCCCCAGTTGCGAAGAGAGCCACTTGGTCACATTGGGATTTTCCATGACGACATCAAAGTGCGCTTTGCTAGAACCTAACTCTGCCAGCGTCTCCTCTAAATCGAAGGGAAGCCCACGCTTCCACTCGTGTGCAACTAATACATGTACATCTTTCAACAACGAAAATCCTGACGCCAAGTCGCTCCGCGTAATGAACGTAATTTCAGCATCGGGCACAAATTCTCGGACCCGCTCGGTGAGCGCGTATAGGCCCAGCGCAATATCTCCGAGCCCCCGATTCCAGGTAATGAGAAACTTGCGATCTCTTTTTTTGGCTGCGTTTTTCAACAGAACAACGAGAGGGTTTCTAAATAGGTTCATACAACCATGTGTAATTTAGATTTTTTTCTCTGCAGGACATGATAAATTTCTTGGTACACTTCGTCCGCTTCAATCCGTTTCATGCACCGAAAATCGATGGGGCACGTGCGCTGATAGCAGGGCGAACACTCCACATGTTTATGGATCACCGTTCCCGTTCGATAAGGGCCTGTGATTTCTTCACTCGTTGACCCAAATAGCGCGACAATGGGGGTATTCACGGCGGCGGCAATATGCATCGGCCCGCTGTCATTGGTCAGCACCACGTCGCATAAACAGATGATGCAGGCTAGTTCGCGCAAAGAGGTCAGCCCAGCCAAATTCACAACCCGAGGAGAAAGGCCCTGACAGATCTCTTTGACAACAGACGCCGTGACCTGATCCCCAAAGAAGACCACAAACACATTAGGATCTAAAAGAAGTTTTTGCGTTACTTCGCGGAATCTCTCAGGCAGCCAACATTTTGCCGATCCATAAGTCGCCCCCGGATTGATCGCTACGATCGAGCTATTGCGTGAGATGCCATGCTGTTTCAATAGAACACGGGCATCGTCCAGTTCTTTCTCAGACAAATAAATTTTTGGAGCGGTATCTGAAACAGGAATCCCCAAGGGTTCCAAGAGCATTTTATAAGTGACGACGAGATGTTGGGCATTGATATGTTCGGGAAGAAGGACAGAATCGGTCAAAAGCACTCCACGCCCATTGCCCTCATAGCCTAGGCGGCGCGCGACTTTCCCCTGCCAAAACCACCAAGCGGAAGAGAAAGAGTGGGGCAGTAAAATCCCCAAATCATACTTGCCGCGCCGGAGCTTCTCGATGATATTGCGCTTGTCAGAATGTCTGCCAAACGTGCTGGCCTTGCTAAAGCAGAAAAGCTCATTGATATTTGGGTCTTCTCTCAGCAAATCGCATAGAGGGAAGCGGCTCATGGCCGTGAGATAAGCGTCGGGATAGGCCTTGCGCAAATCGGCGAGTATGGGGGTTGCCATGACCAGATCTCCGATCCAGTTTGGCATGCGCACGATAATATTTTTAGGTTGCACTTCTTGCAAAGTCCCCATTTTCAAACCTGTAATTCAACCAAAAAACTAACAAAAATCCCCTATTTTGTATACGGAGAACCACGGAGGGGCCGATAAGTAGTCCTTGCTATGTAGAGGTTAAATTTTATATCTTCAGTCGAAACAACCAGGTAACGATGAACGGCGCGGCACAAAAAAACGGGAAATCGCTCATCATCCTCGGGATCGACCCGGGAACGCGGATCACCGGCTATGGGATCATTAAGAGTGAACAGTCGGTCAGCACGCCTCTCGATTTTGGCTGCATCCGTCCCCCTCCGCATCTCCCTCAAGCTGAGCGCTATCTGGCAATCTTTAACGCCATCGAACAGCTCATGGACAAATTTCGCCCCGACGCCGTCTCCATTGAAACGCAGTTTGTCTACAAAAATGTTCAAAGCGCCATGAAGCTGGGAATGGCTAGAGCTGTCGCGATGCTCCCCGCTGCTCGGCGCAGCGTCCCCGTCTTTGAATATGCGCCACGCAAAGCAAAACTCGCCGTCGTCGGCAATGGCGGAGCGAGCAAATTCCAAGTACAAAAAATGGTGCAGCTCATCTTAAAACTGGGCCAGCTGCCCCAACCCGAGGACGCGGCCGATGCCCTCGCCCTCGCCCTTTGCCACGCTAACACGATAAAATTTGGAAAAAATTTATGTTTGAATACATCAAAGGTCTCCTCGCTTTCTCTTCCCCGCAATACGCCATCGTTGACGTCAGCGGACTAGGGTATAAATTATTTATTCCTTTGCGCGCCTACGCCTCTCTGCCCGCCGTCGGCAAAGAAGCCATCTTTTATATTTCCACCGTCATTCGGGAAGATTCTCACCGGCTGTTCGGGTTTCTCACGATTTATGAACGGGACCTGTTTGAAAAGCTGATTGAAATTTCGGGCGTCGGCCCCAAAACAGGGCTCGCGATCCTGGGCCACATGGAAATTTCTGATCTCCAAATGGCCGTTTCCTGCGGCAATGCCGCTCTCTTGTCCAAGGTTCCAGGAATTGGGAAAAAAACAGCGGAGCGCCTCCTCATCGATCTGCGCGACCAATTCAAAAATATCCCCTCGCCCCTACCCACTAACACACTGGGAGGCACCGCTGCCGATGCGCTCAACGCACTGATCAATCTCGGCTATCATCCTGTCCGCGCCCAGAAAGCGATCCAAACTGTGGTGAAAGAAAATGGAGATAAGCTAGACCTCTCCAAAATGATCACAAGCGCTTTGCGCTTAGTTTAATAGACGAAAATTCTCTAAAAATGTAAAAATATTCTTAATTCTTTTCAGAGAGGCTCGGTCGCTATGCTATTGGACATTTTAAGAAAATATGCGGGAATTTTCCTCATTCTACTGTGCTCTTTTTCACATGCGGACCAAGACCCGTTCGTCGAAACAGTGTTCACGGAACTTTACGACAAGAAGTTGTGGGGCGTTAATGCAGATGGAGGCGTGTGCGGGTCAGGATCAACACTTGCAGCTACTGAACAATACCGGGCGTTTCTCACAAAGTTCTTACAGACCCGCCAGATTCAGTCCGTCGTAGATTTTGGGTGCGGCGACTGGGCATTTTCACATGCAATTCCCTGGGGACATATTGAATACACCGGTCTTGATGTCGTTAAATCACTGATCGATCTAAATCAGCAGAAGTTTAGCAAGCCCAATATTCATTTTATCCACGCCGACGGACTCTCCCACGAATTGCCTGCTGCTGATTTGCTGATTTGCAAAGATGTTCTGCAACACCTTTCGAATGAAGATGTCCTGCAATTCTTGGGTCAGTTGAATAAATTTAAATACTGCCTGATCACTAATGATACCGACCCTGCCACGCAAACCAGCGACAATCCCAATATTGTTTCCGGGAACCATCGTTGGATAGATCTAACCCGCCCTCCTTTTAGTGTCCGGGCGGCAAAAGTAATGACCTATCGAGAAAATGGTAATGCTAAACAGGTGCTACTCATAGAAAATGTAAATCTGCAAAAAACGAATTAAAGTGTACTGTGGGAGGAAATTGCGAAACTACATTTGGACAAAAACCATCAATTTTTATCTGCTAAGCGAGTTTTGCTATTCCCTGTATGAGATAAACCCAGAGTTCAGGTGATCATGATTCAAAGATTGAAAAAACTCATCCTAAGAGCCCTGACCCCACTATATGTTGGCATAGTCTTGCCATTCTCTTCTTTACAGGGAGCCCTGTCCAGCTATTCCCTTGCCGATTTCCAAGGAGCTCCATTGGACTGTAAGTTGGTAGAAAGAATGAACTTCAGAAATGGTGTCTTTATTGAAGTGGGCGCCAATGATGGCATTGCGCAATCAAACACTAAACTTCTTGAAGAAGCATACGGCTGGACAGGGATATTGATTGAACCCTCTAGCAATCTCTTCAAAGAACTGTGCACAAACCGCCCTCAATCAAAATGTTTTCAATGTGCCCTTGGCAGCTTTGACCAAGATAATACTTGGGTCTTAGGAGATTTTGATGGTCATCTTATGTCTAGTGTTGGGGGAAAGCGATTAGCCCGCAATGAACCGCAAAAAGTCCCGATGCGAAGCCTCCAATCTATTCTTAACGAGGTTGGCATTCACCACATCAACTTCTTTAGTTTAGACACGGAAGGCTACGAGCTTAATATTCTAAAAGGGATTGATTTTAGCAAAACCACTATCGATTGCATTCTTGTCGAAATCTATCTCGCTGACTACCAAGATATTATGTCCTTTCTTTCAAGCAAAGGATATCTCATGATCGAAAATTTTACCAATTACAACAAAGTGTCTAATCCTAATTGGGATGGAACACATAATGATTATCTATTTGTGCAGCAAGAGACGCATTAAAATTTCAGAGCGTCAGTTTTGATTTAAAAACAGCACTTTCATTCTGTGCCTACTATTTGCTAGCCTCCACCCATTGGCAGCGCGACTGAAAATAATAAAAGGAGAAAATCGTGTTCTTGATTATGCTAGGGGGCGTACTCCATACAAAAATCCATTTCGCTCACCCCTCTTATCCTTAAACAGAATAGAGTTGCCACCCAGATTTTGTGGGGCGATCATGCCTTTCAAAATTCAACCCTTCAAGAGGCGTCGTTAACCTCTTCATCTTCAATCGGTTATAAAGGTCAAAAGTCAAAAAAATTCTCCTATCTTATAACTTTTATTTTAATCCCATACTTACCTAAGTTTTGGTATACTCCCCACCTATGGAATTTGTTCACCGTCCCTATCAGGCCGGCGACACTGTCGCCGCGGTAGCCACCCCTCCCGGAGAGGGGGGAATCGCCGTCATCCGCATTTCTGGAAATGCGGCGCTTGCGGTTGCGGAAAAAATTTTCTCAGGCCCTGTCAGAGATTACGCCTCGCATACCGTCCACTTTGGAAAAATTTTGAATGACAAACGGGAGACCGTAGATGAAGTTCTCTTGGTCCCGATGCTCGGCAGCCGCTCTTATACCGGGGAGGACACCGTGGAAATTCATTGCCACGGCGGCAGCCTCATCACAAAAAAAGTGTTGTACACCGTATTAACCGCCGGAGCGCGGGCCGCCTATCCAGGTGAATTCACTTTCAAAGCTTATATGAATGGAAAGCTCGATCTCGCGCAAGCCGAAGCTGTCCAAGCCCTGATCGGAGCACAGAATGAACTCGCGCTCCATGCCGCCGAAAATCAGCTCCAAGGGGCCCTTTCAAAAAAGATCGCCCACTTTCAAGAACGCCTATTCGATACGGCGGCGATCCTTGAGGCCTGGGTCGATTTTCCCGAAGAAGGTTTAGAATTTGCCAGCCTTGAAGAAATCGTCACCTCTCTCGAAACGGTCCTGGATGAGATGGTCGCCTTAAGCAATACCTTCGACAATGGAAAAATGATCCATGAGGGACTTTCTCTCTGCCTTGTGGGATCTCCAAACGTCGGAAAATCTTCGCTGATGAATGCGCTCCTCGGAAAAGAGCGCGCCATCGTCACCCCGATCGCAGGCACCACGCGAGATCTTCTCGAAGAAAATATGCGCCTCGGCAATCTCCACTTCCGCTTGATCGATACCGCCGGCATCCGGGAAACTGAGGAAATTATTGAACAAGAAGGGATCCGCAGATCGAAAAAAGCGCTGCAGGAGGCCGACCTCGTCCTGCTCGTTCTCGATGCGACTAAAGGCATTGAAGATCTGTCCCTGATCGAGGCCGCTCCTGAAAAGACGATCACCATTTGGAATAAAATCGATCTTCCGCACGCAGACCTTCCCAGCTTCACAAACACGGTTGCCGTCTCTGCAAAAGAGAGGATCGGGCTAGAAGAACTTCACGAAATGATTGAATCCGTGATCTGGAAAAAAGGGCCCCCTTCCAAACAGGAAGTGGTCATCACCAACCTGCGCCACCGCCAGGCGCTTACCCAGGCTATCTCTTCTCTTGTTACCCTCATTGAGGGATTAAAAACGGGAGTATCCCCAGAATTTTTATCTTCCGATATGCGTCGGACCTTGGTAGAATTGGGCACCATCATCGGAAAGAATATCACGGAAGATATTCTTTCCGCGATCTTCTCAAAATTCTGCATCGGAAAATAATTCTGTGCTGCTGAAACAAAGAGCTCAATTCGTAAAAAAAACGCTGCAGGAACTTTTTCCCCATCCGGAAATTCCTCTGCAACACTCCGACCCCTACACCCTGCTCATCGCCGTTCTTCTTTCGGCCCGCTGTACCGATGCACGGGTTAATTTGATCACTCCCCTTCTCTTCGCCAAAGCTTCGACTCCGGAAGAAATGGTCCAACTCACGATTGCCGAAATTATTGCCATCATTCGTCCCTGCGGGCTGTCTCCAACCAAGGGAAAAGCGATCTGGACCCTATCTGAAATATTAATCCAAAAATATAAAGGAAAAGTCCCTAAAAGTTTTAAAGCCTTGGAAGCGCTTCCCGGAGTGGGGCATAAAACCGCTTCTATCGTGATGTGCCAGGCCTTTAACCACCCTGCATTTCCAATTGACACGCACATCCATCGCTGTGGAAAACGTTGGGGTCTAAGCAGTGGCCGAAACGTCGTTCAAACTGAAAAAGATCTCAAACGGTTATTTCCAAGATCATTATGGAATAAACTTCATTTGCAAATGATTTACTTCGCCCGAAAATTCTGTCCCGCTAGAGCACATAAGATTGATCGGTGCCCTATTTGCAAACATTTATCCGATTAATCTATAATCAGCATTATGTCTAAAAAAATCTCCCTCTTTGCCCTCGTGCTACTTGTTGTCGGAGCTATTGACAGCATCCGAAACTTACCGGCCTCTGCCTTGTTTGGCAGTTCGCTGATCTTCTTTTTCGTCTTCTCTGCCATCGTATTTTTAATTCCCATTGCACTCGTTTCTGCAGAACTTTCTGCTGCCTTCCCCACTAAGGGAGGCGTGTACGAATGGGTACGGACGGCTTTTGGAGAAAAGGCGGGGATGCTTTCGATTTGGCTCCAGTGGATCAACACGATGGTCTGGTATCCGACAATTTTATCTTTCATCGCTGGGACCGCAGCTTACCTCATCAAACCCGAGCTCGCGCAAAATAAAAGTTATTTAGTTGCTATTACTCTGCTCACATTTTGGGTCCTCACCTGGGTCAACCTCAAAGGGATCGAATTTTCCGCAAAGGTCAATGGAATTTGCGTCCTCATCGGCACCATGTTCCCGATGCTCTTCTTGATCGCCTTAGGCGTCATTTGGTTCTCTTCCGGAATGCCGCTCGCCATCAAGCTCGATGCCGCCTCGATCTTTCCCTCGCTCGACAATGCGACGAATTGGGTATCGCTCACAGCGATTATGGCCTCCTTTTTAGGAATGGAGCTCTCAGGCGTCCACGTCAATAGCATCAACAATCCGCAGCGCAATTTTCCTAAAGCGATGGCCTATTCGGCCCTCTTTATTTTATTTTCGATGCTCTTCGGATCGCTGGCGATCGCATTTGTCATCCCTACACATGAAATCCGCCTCGTCGATGGCGTGATGCAAGTATTTACCGATTTCTTCCAATCTTTCCACATGCCTTGGTTCATCCCAATCCTCACCTTGCTCATCGTCGTGGGAAGCGTCGGAGGCATGATCAACTGGCTGATCGCACCTGCCAAAGGCCTGCTCCATGCTGCTGAGTGGAAATTTCTTCCGCCCTTTTTCTCAAAAATGAATAAACATGGAGTTCCAAGTAATCTGCTTCTTGTCCAAGCAGCGCTTGTATCCCTATTTTGCCTAGCCTTTCTGCTGGTTCCCAGCATCAACAGCTTTTACTGGTTTCTCACAGGCCTAAGCACAGAACTCTACATGATGATGTATGTGATGATCTTTCTCTCAGCTCTGCGCCTTCATTACACCCATAAGATCCGAACCAAAATTTTCAAAATCCCCGGAAATCACGTGGGGATGTGGACGACGATTCTTTTGGGCCTTTTCGGATGTACAGTGACGCTTATTATCGGATTCTTCCCACCGGATGAACTCCATGTGAATGGAGTGACCTACGCGCTCATGATCCTTTTGGGATGCGTTGTAATGGTGCTTCCGGTTCTCTTCTTTTATTGGTACCATGGAAAAGCAAAGCGTATTAAGAAAAAGTAACTGGAGACTGGCGCGCAACCCCTAACGATTGGCCAAGCAATCCTTTGATCTCCATTCTTTGAAGGGAGGTGTCGAGGAGGTCTTGGTCAAATTGGATCCGGTTCGGTTCGAAGAGAAGCACTAGGGACGATCCCCCAAAAGAAAAGTATCCCTTCTCATCCCCTTTCGCATAGCTGTTGCCTGCAGTAAACGTTTGGTGGATGGAACCCACATAGGTGGCTCCCACTTCGATATAGAGAATTGTTCCAAATTGTCTCGTATGCAAGGCGGTGATCGCCCGCTTATTTTCCGCCATAATATTGAC
This sequence comes from Parachlamydiales bacterium, assembly GCA_009885755.1. Classification (GTDB taxonomy): domain Bacteria; phylum Chlamydiota; class Chlamydiia; order Chlamydiales; family Rhabdochlamydiaceae; genus VFKB01. The sequence continues at coordinate 17,104 of VFKB01000047.1, forward strand.
ATATCTTTTCAGGGCGATCGGGTTCACAGAAAAGAGGGGGCCTGGAATTTCTTTAGGGGTATCGGGAATACATTCGCAGGGAAAGTGGAAGCGGTGATAATCGGTCGGGCAGAGGCGGGCGATCAACATTGAGCCGTGGTCATATTTTTTCTCCAGACTTTGACTCTGCAGCATGTGCCCTAAGCAGAATCTGTGTCCTTTGACAAAGAAGCCGTCCGACTTATCGATCTCCTGAAAAGCTAAATATCTCGCATCCGCAGGAAGGACCGCAACCTCCGATCCTTTGGCCATGGGGCGGACGCCGGGTTTTAGCTTCCGAATGAAAAAATCGTTAAACGAATGAAAGGAATCGACCGGTTCTAGGAACTCTTTTACATCGACATGGAACTTTTCAATAAAAGGTTTGACCTTGCGCCTGCTCCAAGAATTTTTTTGAAGAAAACCGTAGAATTGGGAGAGCAAGGAAATTCTTGAGACAATTGGCAAAAAAACGAAAGAAATTAGACGGGAAATGAGTCCGGTGCCATAGAGCATTTCAAGGTAAATTTTGCCATAAACCTTTTCGGTTTCTAGCTTGCCGGAGGCTCTATCGAGAATCTGAATGTCCGCCATAACCTACTTAGACTGAGCAGGCTTAGGTCGCAGGGGACGTTCTTTCGCGATAGACTTCTTGATCATGATCACTACCAAACTCAACGCCATGGAGGTCCTCAAATGATATACCCTCCTTTATAACGCGGTTTGATTTATTAATCCAGGATGATGTATCATAGACTTTTTCAACGAGCTTAGGATTTACATGTTAGGACTCATAAAAAAAATTTTTGGAACCGCCCAAGGCCGCCTACTTAAAAAGTACGGAAAACTTGTCACCCAAGTCAACCGCATTGAAGAGACCTATCAGTCTCTTTCCGACGAGGCGCTCCGCCAAAAAACCCAAGAATTTCGGGACCGTTTGGCGAGAGGCGAAGCCCTAGATGGCCTCCTCCCGGAAGCCTATGCCGTTGTAAAAAACACCTGCCGCAGACTCTGCGGAACCGATGTTCACGTCTCGGGATATGATCAAAAATGGGATATGATCCCGTATGATGTCCAGATCCTTGGCGGGATCTCGATGCACTTCGGCGCGATTGCGGAAATGCAGACTGGTGAAGGGAAAACGCTCACCTCTTCGATGCCCCTTTACCTCAACGCCCTCACGGAAAAACCTGTCCACCTCGTCACTGTCAACGATTACCTCGCTCAAAGGGACTGCGAATGGATTGGGCCTGTTTTCCGTTGGCTCGGCCTCACCGTAGAGTCGCTCACCAACGCGACCCCACACCACAAGCGGCATGAAGTTTACGCTGCCGATATCGTTTACGGAACCGCTTCCGAATTCGGCTTCGATTATCTGCGCGACAACTCTATGGCCAACAGCAAAGATGAGCAGTGCCAGCGCGGTTATTATTTTTCCATCATCGACGAAGTCGATTCCATCCTAATCGACGAAGCCCGCACACCGTTAATTATTTCTGGCCCCTCTTCCGGTTCTAGGCAAATGTACGAAGAGTTGAAAGAGGACGTGGCCCAGCTCGTCCGCCACCAGCGCGACCTGTGCAATAAATTAGCGTCCGACGCGCGAAAAGTTTTAGAGGGCCTAGGCAGACTTTCTGAAGAGGCGCCGCGCAAACTGAACAAAGAAGAAGACGCTGCAGAAAAAGAGGCCTTCCGTAAATTCTGGCTCGTCGCTAAAGGCACTCCGCAGAACAACGTGCTCAAAAGAATGCGCGAAAATCCCAACTTAAGATCTGAGATCGACAAGTGGGATGTTTACTATTACGCTGAACCTAACAAAGAAGAGCGGGCGACAGCGCTTGCCCTGCTTTATATCATCGTCGACGAACGGGGCAATGAATACGAGCTGACCGACAAAGGGATTAAGTTCTGGATGGAACAACATGACGATGAAGCCATCCGCGACGACTTCGTGATGTTCGACCTCGGTTACGAATATGCAAAAATCGACGATAATCAGAAACTTTCCGAGCAGGAAAAACTCCAAGCAAAAGTGGCATTAAGGGAAAAAGACGCCACGAGAAAAGAGCGCGCGCACAACCTAAGACAACTTTTCCGCGCCCATCTTCTCATGGAAAAAGATGTCGATTACATCATCGCTGAAAACAAAATCGTGATCATCGATGAAAATACGGGAAGACCTCAGCCGGGCAGGCGCTTCTCCGACGGGCTCCATCAGGCGATCGAAGCCAAAGAGGGTCTTGCTATCCAGGGAGAGACGCAAACTTACGCGACCATCACTCTCCAAAACTATTTCCGCATGTATACGAAGATCTCAGGCATGACAGGAACTGCCATGACGGAAGCCAACGAATTTAAAGAGATTTACAAGCTCGAAGTTTTGGCGATCCCTACCCACCGCGACTGCCAACGGATCGACGCCGATGATGAAATCTACATGACAGAGCGCGAAAAATATAATGCGATCATCCGCGACATCCAAGCCGAACACAATAAGGGCCGCCCCATTCTCATAGGTACCGAGTCGGTAGATATCTCTGAAAAGCTCGCCCGTATTCTCAAGCAAAACAAGCTCGAATATACGATCCTTAACGCTAAGAATCACGCGCGGGAAGCTGAAATTATCGCCGATGCCGGCAGCCTTGGCGCGATCACCGTCGCCACCAACATGGCAGGCCGCGGGACCGATATTAAACTTAAGGCCGGAGTCGCCGACGTCGGCGGCCTTCATGTCATTGGAACCACCAGACACCAATCGCGCCGCATCGACCGCCAATTGCGCGGCCGCAGCGCCCGTTTGGGAGATCCCGGTTCTTCGAAATTTTATGTCTCATTTGAAGACTCGCTCATGCGCCTCTTCACATCGCCCCGCCTGACCACTTTCCTTCAGCGCTTCCGTCCTCCAGAAGGAGAGCCGATCACTGCCAAAGTTCTCAATAAATCGATTGAGACCGCGCAGAAACGGGTTGAACAGCGCAATTATACCATGCGCAAACACACTCTCGAATACGACGATGTGATGAACAAGCAGCGCGCCGAAATTTATGCGTTCCGCAACGACGTGCTTCACAACGAGAATCTCGTCGGTATCGCACAAGACGTCTTAGAAAACGTCTGCTGTCAAATGAGCGGACAGTTCTTTAAGAGCAAGACCCAAGAGGGCGGCTGGAACCCGGAAGGCTATCGCCAATGGCTGATGGCCCAGTTCCCCGTCACCTTTGAACCTTCCGACTTTGACAACGATTATCTGCAGATCGAAGATATTGAAAACAAAGCGACAGAGAAAGTGATCCGAGCGCTCAATATTAAAATGGAACACCAAGCCGGTGTGATTGAGAAAGTACAAAAGCTGATGCAGCCAGGCAATACCAACTTAGCTCCGGCGCAAGATATTTTGAACTCAGTCATCCGCAATATTCTGATCCGCAATATTGATACCCTTTGGCAGGAGCACCTGCTCAATATCGACCATTTGCGCTCCGAGGTGCACCTGAGAGCGATCGGCCAAAAAGATCCGCTTCAGGAGTTCAAACACGAAGCATTTGCTCTGTTTGACAACCTAAGCCTGAAAATTAAACTTGAGATCGCCCATGCGCTCTTCAAATTTGAGATGGTTGTTCCAGAAAGAGCCGCGCCGCCTATTGAAGAGGCGCCCTCGCGCAGAATCAGCCTCTCCAAAATGCCCGAACTCGAACTCACCTAAACAAAAAAAACCGCTGCTTTTCGGGCAGCGGTTTTTTTATAACTTCACTTAATATAAATTAATTCAGCTTCTTGTAGCCCAGATAGAATATTGGTAGTGCGCCTAGGCAATAGATGAACCAGTAGGAGGCGTCCCATTCCAACCTGAGAACTCCGTTGCTTGAAAAGAAAAATTGAATCAGACCGAGGGTGAGGAGCACTCCAGAGAGGGACATCAGCATAATCGAAAGAATGCTTCCCTTTTCGGTCGCATCTTCCGGTACGGCAGCTTCGGACACTGCAGGCGCTGGAGAAGGTGGAGGCGGGGCCGATCTGTAGGTCGGTTCGGCTCTTTTTGGCACGGCTTCCTTGAAAACAGGAGCTTTGGGAGCCGCTGGGGCGGAAGAAGATGCGGACGAGGAGTAAGGAGGAGTGTAAAGGGATGCTAAACTTTCTTGAAGCGACTGATTCTTAAAAAGAACGGCCTGACTAGGAGCAGAGTCTTTCTCCGCCTGACCCGAAAGGTCTGCAGCGCAGTAAGGACACTCGGTGGCCTCGAGAGGCACATTTCCATCGCAGTTAGGACATAATTTTTGACCATCGTTTGGCTTCATGAACTCTGACTCCTTTCCTATAACCTCAGTCTGTCATATCGACAATAAAATTTGCACTGTTTTTCTTTTCCTACAATACGATATAATATAGAAAAAAAGGAATTTTTTTATGACATTTGATGTTGCGATTATTGGAGCGGGACCCGGCGGTTATGTGGCCGCGATTAAAGCTTCTCAAAATGGCAAACGGGTTTGCCTCATTGAAAAAAATTATTTAGGCGGCGCCTGTCTCAATGTCGGTTGCATTCCTACTAAAACTCTTCTCTCCAATGCCGCTATTGTCAGCAAATTGAAAAAGGCGAGCGACTTCGGTATCACCACGGGCCCCATTTCCTTTGACTACGGCCAGATGAAAAAGCGCAAAGACAGCGTGATCGAAAAGATCCGCAAAAGCTTAGACGGCCTCCTCCTCTCCAACAAGATCACCATCTTGCGCGGCACCGCAGAATTCCTCTCTCCAAAGGAGATTAAAATTAAAGGCCACGACAACACCATTATTTTGGCCGACAATGTGATCATCGCGACAGGTTCCGAGCCTTTGGATATTCCGGCATTTCCTTGCGATCACGAGCGCATTCTCAATTCCACATCGCTCTTGGAAATCACCCAGTTGCCAAAGAGCCTCGCGATTATCGGCGGCGGCTACATCGGCTGCGAATTTGCCAGCCTCTTTGCGGAACTGGGCGTGAAGGTGACCATTTTGGAAGCCCTTCCGATGATCGTTCAAGCGCAAGGAAAGGGAATTTCCGATGCTCTCTCCCGCGCCTTTGTCAAACAAGGGATCGACATCCAGACCGGCGTTTTCGTCGAAGGGATCGAAAAAACAAGCAGCGGCCTCAGCGTCAAATTGAAAGACAAACCCGCCCTTAGCTGCGATATGGCGCTTGTCGCCGTCGGAAGACGCATCGTGACCGACCATCTCGGTTTAGACAAAGCAGGGGTTAAAGTGGGCGATCGAGGCATGATCCCCGTTAACGACAAAATGGAGACTAACGTTCCTGGCATTTATGCAATTGGCGATGTCACCGGAAAATTTATGCTTGCCCACGTCGCTTCCCACCAAGGGATCATCGCCGGAAGCAACATTGTCGGCCAGGAAGCACATATGCACTACAATGCCGTTCCTGCCGTCATCTTCACCATGCCTGAGATCGCTTCCGTCGGATTCACCTTGGAACAAGCCCTCGCAGCCGGATATTCCGCAACAGCCGGAAAATTTCCGTTCATGGCGCTCGGGAAGTCAATTGCCGCTCAGGACACCGAGGGGTTCGCCGAGGTGGTCATCGACAACAAGACCAAACAAATTTTAGGGGCTCAAGTTGTCGGCTACGACGCCTCCTCTTTGATCGCTGAAATGGCCCTTGCCATCGCAAACGAATTGACAGTCGAGTGTGTGGCTGATACGATCCATGCTCACCCAACTGTGGCAGAAGCGTGGCTGGAAGCGGCGTTGATCGCCAATGAAACTCCGATCCACTTTCCGCCTAAAATAAAAAAATGATTAAAAAGCTGAATGTACTGCCCCCCAATGCGGATGAAACAAGCCAGGGAAGATTTCCCTCGTGGCTCCACCGCAAGTTGCCCAAAGGGGGCAACCTGTTCAAGACCGAGCGGATTTTAGAAAAATATCGGCTCAATACCGTCTGCGAAGAGGCAAAATGTCCCAACCGCTGGGAGTGCTATTCGAAAAAAACGGCCACCTTTCTCACCCTCGGCAAAGAGTGCACACGCAACTGCGGCTTTTGCGATATCGACTTCTCCAAACAGCCCAAACCGCCCGAAGCCGACGAACCGGAAAGGATCGCCCTCTCCGTGCAAGAAATGGGGCTCAAGCATGTGGTGCTGACCATGGTCGCCCGCGATGACCTATCTGATGGCGGCGCGGCTGCCCTTGCAGCCATTATGAGAGAAGTGCGCAAGCAATGCCCAGAGATCAGCATCGAAGTGCTCACCTCTGATTTTGCCGGCAATTTTGCCGCTATCGACCTCGTCCTCGCTGAAAGACCAGAAATCTTTAATCACAATATCGAAACCGTCCGGCAGCTCTCGCCCCGGGTCAGACATAAGGCGACATACGATCGAACGCTGAGCGTTCTCCGCTATGCCAAAGACTCCAAAGGGAGCGGCTTTGTCAAATCGGGCATCATGGTAGGCCTGGGAGAAAATGAGGACCAAGTCCAGGAGACGATCCGCGACTTGCAAACAGCCGGCTGCGATATCATCACCATCGGCCACTATCTTCAGGCCGATCCCCGCAAGCTCCTCGTCAAAAACTTCATTACCCCTGAGCAGTTCAAACGTTACGAAGAGTACGGCTACAGCATCGGGGTGAAACACATGTACAGCGGCCCCTTTGTCCGTTCCAGCTATAATGCCCATGAAATAAAGAATTCATTGACAGCGGCACAAATCAGCTAGTATCCTATCCCCAATTTTGAACCCCAAACCAAGAGGTTTCCATGTACCTATTGACTGTGCTCGGTATGTTGTTGTTCTCTCAATTTCCTGTTCATGCAGACGAAGGCGATGAGGTCATCTCTCCCTTAGAAGAAATCGCTTCTGCTGACAATGAAGTCCCCGTCGACGAAGACTGCGGTTGCGGAGGAAAGAAAAAGAAGCCTTAGAGTGTGTCTTCAATTTCGAATGCCTATATTCGGGATTATTTTACCGTGAGTTGGAATATCGGCTCTTGGGTAATATTTAGTTAATATTGCCTAAGAGCCGACATCCCAACTGACGAAAAAAAGAACCCGAATCTAGGTGACTCCAAATTTGAAGACACACTCTTAACTTCAAATCAATTAATTAAGCTCAAATTAATCAGTTGTTGGTTAATTCATCCGCATATATAGAGATAATTATGACGGATGAAGTAGCTGCCATCGTATTAGCTGGCGGCCAAGGGACGCGTTTGTTTCCATTGACGCAGTCCCGTTGCAAACCCGCGGTCTCATTTGGAGGGCGTTATTGCCTGGTCGATATCCCCATTTCTAATGCAATCAATTCCGATATCCGAGAAATCTACGTCATCGCTCAGTATTTTGCGTCGGATCTAAACGCGCACATAGCCGCGACCTATCATGCAGACCTCAAGTATCTTTGCCCCGAAGAGACCGCCGAGAAAAAAGTCTGGTTTCAAGGGACTGCTGATGCAATCCGGCAAAACTGGGACCATTTCGCCAAATCCACCGCCCGCTACTTCCTCATTCTATCGGGCGACCAACTCTACAATATCGATTTTCGGAACATGGTCTCTTTTGCCAAAAAGAGCAATGCCGACCTTGTCATCGCATCCCTACACGTCGATGAGCCAGAAGCGAAACGGATGGGGCTCATGAAAATAGACAAAGAGTGCCGCATTCTCGACTTTGTAGAAAAACCCCAGGAAAAGGCGGTCCTTGACAGTTTCCGGACACCGGAAAATAAGTTTGTGGGATCGATGGGAATCTATGTGTTTAAAAAGGAGGCCTTATTCCATCTTCTCCAGCAGGAGGGCAACGACTTTGGCCACCATCTGATCCCCATCGCCTGCAAAAAAGGTAAGACCTCTTGCTTTCTCTATGAGGGCTATTGGGAAGATATTGGAACCGTCGCCTCCTATTATAATGCCAGCTTGGCCTTGATCGAGCAGAACCACTGCCTCAACACCTACGATGAAAAAAATCCTATACGCCAGGAGCCCGATTTTCTCCCCAGCCCCAAAATAAAAAATACCCGGATCATCGATTCCTTGATCGGGGACGGCTCCCTCATTGAGGCCGAAGAGATCGCTCATAGTGTGTTAGGGGTACGCTCGGTGATTAAAAAAGGGACCGTAATCCGCGATTCGATCGTCTTGGGAAACACCTCCTATAAGCCTACATTCTCCATTGGGAAAAACTGCCTGATCCAAAAGGCGATTATCGACCAGCACACCTCGATCGGCAACAACGTCCAGCTGATCAATCAGAAGAATGTCAGCACCTTCGATGGCAATGGCATTTATATCCGCGATGGCATTATCATTGTCACTACCGGAACCCAGCTGCCAGACGGCTTTGTCCTTTAAATTTTTTGAGAACCTATGACGATTTGGGCTATTTCAGATCCGCATCTCTTTTTTAGCACTCCCGACAAAAATATGAACATCTTCGGTCCCGCTTGGGAGGGCTATACCGATAAAATGGAGCAGCACTGGAAAGCGCTAATCAAAAAGGAAGACCTCGTTCTAATCCCCGGCGATATCTCGTGGGCCATGCATCTCGAAGATGCGCTTGTCGATCTGCGCTGGATCGATAGCCTGCCTGGCACCAAGGTGATCCTCCGCGGCAACCATGACTATTGGTGGAGCTCGAACCAGAAAATGGCAAAAGTGATGCCCTCCACGATCCATTTCATCCATAACAATGCGTTTTTGTGGAAGGATGTGGCCATCGGCGGTTCGCGCCTCTGGGATTCAAGGTCGGAATACACCTTTGACGGTTACGTCCACTTTCAAGAAAATCCCAAAGAGAAAAAAAAGGATGAGAACATCGACAGTGAAAAGATTTTTCTTCGGGAGCTCGACCGCTTAAAATTGAGTTTGAGCCAGATGAGCGCGTCGGCGAAAGTGCGCATTGCGCTGACCCACTATCCGCCGATTTCTGCAGACCTGCGGCCTTCACGCGCATCAGCGATTTTGGAAGCGTATCATATCGACTACTGCATCTTCGGCCATTTGCACAACCTGAAGAAGGGAGTCTCCATGTTCGGCGAGGCACGCGGGGTCCGCTACTACCTCACCTCTTGCGACTATTTAGACTTCACTCCGATCAAAATCCTTGAGACATGACAAGTCGGGATCGGAACCGCTCAAAGACTTTGCCAAATCCTTTTGCGCCCTTTTTTCGATGATGGCAAGAACCTTCTTCTCTTTCTCTTCTTGGTCGAGAAAATGGTAATAATCGGCAACAACGGCGAGAAGTTCTTGTAAGTCCTCTTCTGTCTTTAGCAATGACCGGGCTTGGGTGACAGTTTCTGCAAATAAGTCAGGCTCTCCCTGGCGAATGAGCACCATCCCAATTTCCAATAGAAGCTCAAAGTCGGGGTCATCGCGGAGTTCTTCCAGTAAATTGCGGATCAGCCCATTGCTCTTTTCTACATCGGTCACAATAAAAAGCTCAGCGCGCAAGAGATCGAACCAATGCCTTTTGGACATAAACTCATAGAATCCGTCGAGAAGCTCGGAAGCGTATAATTCATTATCGGACCGGATATGCTCGGCAATAAAATCGTAGAGAAAATCTTCCAGTTCATGCGCACAAAAAGAGGAAACCATCTTAAAAACTTTTTGAGGATTTTCTCCCTGGTCAGCGTTCTCATCAAGAATGTCTTCGAGCTCCGTCAAGGACTCCTGGATTTTATCGGCATTCTGCTTTTCAATCCGATAGTCGAGCTCATCGCAAAAAATGGAGAGCGACTGTTTGTCGGGGAAAAGACGGCGCCACAGCTCAAAAATCAGCAGATAGCTCTTGTCGTATCCCTCGAGATCTTCATCCCGAATCCACAAACATTCCGCAAGCTCTTCGGGACTATCGCAATTTTCGGCATAGGCTGAAAAATTCTTTTGACTTAAGTTCAAACCTAACGCCTGCAACTTTGTGAACAGCTCTTCAGTGGTGAATTTCCGATAATCTTCCACCTGCCACGGCTTCACTTCCAAACTGGGGTTTTCAAGCCAGTTCATTCTCAAAAGATTATAAAGTGCTTTGTCTTGAAATTTCATGGTGTTAAGAGTACACTATTTCATTAATTTATGAAAAATAAAACCATACTTTTCTCTCCACAAAGACAAAAACGCCCCTTCATTCTTTTGGAGGTTTTGATCGCCTTGGCCCTGATTTCTCTTTTCGCCATCCCCTTGGTACGCGCCCCTTTGGAAACAATCCACGAAGAGACAAAATCGCTCTGCATGCTCGAGTTGGAACGGAATGCGAGCCTCGCTTTTGCCGAAATTAAAGAACTCTTTTACACCCAGTCGATCCCCTGGGATTCTTTTTCAAAAGAAAAACCTCTCGTCCAACCATTAGGGCCACAGACCATCGGGACCCGCACATTTGAAAAAACGGCCCGTATCCATGTCTCTAATGAAAAAGTGATCCGCGGCGGGCAGACTATGAGGAAGCTCGGCATTACGCTGACTTTTGCATCTCCGGGACTTAAAGAAGATTTTGCCTACAAAATGGTCGTTGCGCGATGAAGAAAAAAATGAAGCGCCCTTTTACTTTGATTGAAGTGATGATCGGCCTCTCCCTCTCAGCTATCCTCCTCGCCTTTCTTTTTCAGTTTTACACCACCTTGTCGAAATCGCACCTCGAACTTGCTAAAAACAAAGAAGAGGTCCTCAGCGCGCAGCGGGTCCAGCTCCGGCTCAATCAAGTGTTCGGCGCAGTTTCCCAACCTTTTTATATGGAAAAGGGGGCGCTTATTTTTAACTTTGATAATGGGATCGATCCCAATCCCAACTTCTGCGGCCCGGTCACAGGAATGCTCTACCTCGATGAAAAACAACAGCTCTCGCTCATCACTTGGTCGCATCTCAAAGAACCCCGAAAAGAGGTCCTTGTCCCTAACGTCCGCACCTACTCGCTCAGCTTTTTTGACCAGCTCGACAAGAAAACTTGGGTCACCCAGTGGAAAAAAGATGTGCCCGTGATGACAAAACTTCTCGTGAATGACAAGACCTTCATCTTTTTCCCGTTTAAGACCACCGAAACCATTTACTACGATAAAACATCATGAACCTTCTTCCCTTTGTCTGCGCCCTCCTTGTGATCTTCGGCCTCTTGTCAACATCCTTATTTCGGGAGCGATTGTCACTCAGCAATCTGAAATCTTCCTGCCAAGGCATTCTACGCGCGGAACGAAATTCCAGAAATCGCGTCGAGGCTGCAGAATATAAAAATCATCTTAAGGAAAACTCCACGAAGGAAAAAAAAGAAAAGCCTGACCCTTTGCCCAATCCTAAACCCAAGAAAGAGAACACAAGCGAAGTGTTCACTAACCGCGACGTACAAATATTCACGACGAACACGAAGCTCGACTTAAGGCCTCTCTTTTCAAAAGAAAATCCTCTCCTCTATGAGACAGCCCTTCGCTACATCAATTCACTGTACAGCAACGCCTCCTTTTATAAGGAGGGGCTGGAAAAGCAAATCCTCGATCAGATCATTTCTCAAGGCACTGCCGCAAAAGAGTGCACCTCCTTCGCGGATCTGTTCCCCAAAGACCCGGCGCTTGCACTCATCTTCTACAAAATGCTTAAAGGGACAGGATCTTACGATTTGGAGAGCGCCAAGGGCTATCCCCCATTGGACAACTACTTTCAACTCGCAGAAGGAAGCGGTAAACCGATCAACATTCACTACGCGCCGACGCGGCTTGTTCGCTCCCTATTTGGTGAGCCAATCGCAGCTGCCATTTTTAAAGAGGAAAGCGCATCGGGATCTCGAATATCCAAAGAAAAACTTGGAGAGCTCTTGATGAAAAATAATCTCAACGCGCAAACTTACGATCCACTGCTCAACTACTCTTCCTTGAAGACAGTATCGCAGATTGTCACCATTAGCGACCCGGAGAGCGGCATCAGCGTGCAAACCTGGGAAAAAACAAAATGAGTAAAAAATTAGATAATCTCGTTTCCGTCGGGCCGGAAACGCTCAAAGATTTCGACGTGCTCGGAATTAAAACCTTGGGCCAGCTCGCCAAGCAAGAGCCCCATCTCCTCTACAAAAAGCTGTGCGCCATCACCGGCGTAAGGCATGATCCGTGCGCAGAAGATGTCTTCGCCGCAGCCATCGCCCAAGCGCGAGATCCTCATTTGCCCGAAGAACAAAAGAAATGGGCCTATTGGAGCCGCATCCGAAAAGCGCGCCCAGTCCGCTGCGCCTGGGTCCCTGTGGGCAACACTCTCTATGAGCACTATCACGATACCGAATGGGGCGTCCCCGTCCACGAGGATCGGAAGCATTTCGAATTCCTGATCTTAGAGGCTGCGCAGGCGGGCTTAAGCTGGCTCACCGTCCTCAGAAAGCGAGAGGCCTACGCTAAAGCTTTTGCCTATTTTGATTGGAAAAAAGTCGCCGCTTTTGATGAGGCCATGGTCGAAACCTTGATGCAAAATGCGGGAATCATCCGCAACCGAGCTAAAATCCTAGCGGCGATCAACAATGCGCGGCAGTTTGAAAAAGTACGGGATGAGTTTGGGTCTTTTACTGCGTACATTTGGCAATTTGTGAAGGGAGAGACCTTGCAGGCTAAACGGAAATCAATCAAAGAGGTCCCCCCAGTCTCACCGGAAGCTATAGCGGTTAGTCTTGATTTGAAACGGCGCGGTTTTAAATTCTTGGGACCCACTGTCATTTATGCCCACATGCAAGCGACAGGACTCGTCAATGACCATACCATCGACTGCTCGTGCTATGTACAATTAGCTAAAAGCGGTAGGAAAAAGTAGAGTAAAAGTTGTCCCATGTCCTACTTGGGAGGCGACACTGATCGTGCCTTCATGTTTTTCGACAATAGTTTTTACAAGAGAGAGGCCAAGCCCCGCGCCGCCAAGACGTCTGGAATGCGCCTTGTTGACCGTATAGAAACGGTCGAAGATGTGCTTTAAACTCTCAGGCGGAATCCCGATTCCGTTGTCCTTGATCTCTATTTTCACTTCCTGATTTAACACGCGTATGGTGATGTTGATCTCCGCAGGCGGCAGCGAATATTTTGCCGCATTATCCAAAAGGTTCTTAATGGCGAGTTCAAAGAGGTCCGGTTCTGCGGGGATCAAGACCTCTTGATGATCCTTATGAATTTTGACACGAGCGTCGGAATAGACAGTCTTCAGGACATTCACACAATTTTCAATCAGCGAAACAACATCGCATTCCTGAAAACGAGCCTTAGGAATATTTTCGATATCTGCGAGCAGCAAGAGATTTTTCACTAGCATCTCCATCCTCTCGCAATTGCGCACGATCTTTTCGGTGATATCGCTCAGCATTTCAGGGGACATTTCTTGAAGGTCTTGGAGGGTCTCAGCAAATCCCTTAATAATCGTGATGGGCGTACGAAGCTCATGGGATGCGTTCGCCACAAAATCTTTGCCCATCTCAAGGACTCGATGCTGGCTCGATTTATCTTGGAGAACGATAATGGCCTCATTTTCGTCGACAATAGGCGCTGCGATCAGGTCTAAATAGAGCTTCCCACCTTCCCCCAGAGAGATCGAGTCTGTCACAACCTGTCTGCTCTCTAAACAGGTCCGCAGCAAGAGCCGGCATTTTTCCTGTAGCGGCGAACTGGCGGGGAAGAAATTGCCAAGAAGTTGCTTTTTAGGAACCTGGAGCATTTTGCTCCCTACCAAGTTCACATACTTAACTTTCCTTTCAGCATCAATAGCGATCACCCCTTCCGACAGAGATTCTAAAATCGCTTCGCGCTCATTGCGCTCTGAAAAAGCAGATTTCATTTGAGACCGGATCCTATCCGACATCGAATTGAGTGTTTTTGCAAGCCTTGCAAAATCGTCCTGTTCTTTGATGGAAGGAGAAAGGTGAATTTCTGGAATGACGGCCACCTCGCCGGTTTGATAGGGGCGGAGAACGTCAATGATGGTTTGGATCGGTCGAGACAAACGATGAAATAGCAGCCACGTCGTCGCCGAAAAAAAGAAGAGAATGACCGAAGTATATATTAAGAAAAGCCATTCCAATTTTTTGGCAAACGCAGCCCTGTGTTGTAGAGGAGCAGCCATCTCTAAAGTATACTGCTTGCCATGGAAATCAAATGGGGTGATGACTTGCGTATAGTTGCCGGCATGCTCCAGGTCCAGATTAAAGTTGGTCTCATATATTATCATTTTCTTGTCATTGGTAAGTTTAACGCTCAAGTATAAATAGACCTCTTGCGTTTTTAGATAATCGACCAGCTCTGCATCATTTTGTTTCTTTTGCAACTCTTTAACTAATCCAGTTTCGTCGGTGATCAAAGCAAGCCGCGAGGAACTCTGAGTCACGACTTGAACGTACTCAAACAAAAATAGAACAAGAGCAATCACTAAAATCAGCTGGGAAAAAAATATTTTTTTGCGAAAACTCATCGTTTTTTAGCCAGGGTTGGATCCAGTTTATCGTTGGGGTAAAGGTTTGTTGCACCTCTTGGTGTCACAATCACTGTGTCCTCATAACGGACGCCGCCGACACCAGGAATGTAAAGCCCCGGTTCCAATGTCACTGCCATCCCCGGTTTTAGGACTGCATTTTTGTCGTCCCCCGCCGAAGTTAGGCTTGGAAATTCATGCGTCTCGAGACCGATGCCGTGGCCTAGCCGATGGAGCAACAAGTGTTCCATTCCTGCATCGCGAATCACTTTCAGCGACACCTGTTCGAGTTCTCCGGCAGTAACTCCAGGACAGCATGCTTCAAAAGCCGCCTTCTGGGACTTGCGGACAACGGCGTAGATTTCTTTAAGCCGGGGTTCCACATCGCCAAAAAAAACGATGCGTGTCATGTCGGAATGGTAGTAGTTCACATCGACGCCGATATCAACAAGGACGAGCATATTTTTTTTCAGTTTGACAGGGCCCGGATGGTAGTGGGGCTTGGCGCTGTTCTCCCCAAACGCGATGATCGCCTCAAAGGCCAATCCTCTGGCGCCGTGGCGCAAACAATAGATCTCAAATTCTCTTGCTACTTCGAGTTCCGTAATCCCCACCTTCAAGATCGACTTGATGTGTTCAAAGCCCTTCCATAGAAGCTGCGCGCTTTTTTTCATGAGCGCAATCTCTTTAGGATTTTTGATCGCGCGGATCTCTTTGAGAATTTTAGGGGCTGGATGCCACTGGACATTAGGGAAGGATTTTTTCAGCGCTGAAAATCGGTCATAGCTTGTCGCTTGGCTGTCAAAGGCGACTGTCTTAAGCTTCTCTTTCTGAATGAACTCATGGATCGCCTTGTCACTCACAAGAACTGCGGGAACAGGACAATTTTCTTTGCACGCCTGAATATAGCGGCCGTCCACAAAAAGGCAGGCACTCTTCGGCGTGATCCACAGCTTTCCTAAAGACATCTGCAGCCCCGTTAGATAAAAAAGGGCCATCGGCTCCTCGATCAAACAGCCGGTAACCTTAAATCCCTTGAGCATTTCCTGCAGTTTTTTTAGACGGTCCTTATACTGACCTTGAGAAGTAGCGGCTGATTTCTTCATGAGTGACCTTTACCATTATGGGTTTCCCTCTTGGGCATTGCTGCGGAACTTTCGCGCTTAAAAGCTTTTTATATAGCTCCAAAGCTTCTTGTAACAGAAATCTTTTTTTCTGTACTCCCACAAATTGCGCGATGGTCTTCCGCAAAGATTCCTCGATCTCGCCTTCCGCGATCGCGCGGACCGCCTGCTCCACTTCTGCCTCATCCAAATACGACGGGATCGCATCGACAATCCATAAATTTTTGCCAAAGGAGCGGAGGGAAAAACCATAGGACTCCAGTGTCGGGAGATGAGCCTCTATCTGCGCACTTTCTCCAGGAGACAGCTCTAAGCGGACCGGGATGAGCAACCCCTGGGATACAACGTCTGATGGGTTCTCCATTGCGTCGAACGCAATCCGCGCAGAGGCCCCTTGAAGATCGACCAGTAAAAGGAGCGTGTTCTCATCAATGAAAAGATAATGCCCAAAGATGCCGAGGACATTGGGCTCCTCTAAAAGCAGGGGGAGTTCATCCTCATTTTCCTGTGCGTTAAAAGAAAATTCTTGGGAAACGCTCGAAGAAAAAAAGGGCTGCGGAGCTCCCGCAGTCTGCTGGGCAAAAAAGGGCTGCTCAGAAAAAGAAAACGGCTTATTCCCTAAGCTCGCCGCAACGGCCCCATACACCTTCGCCCGCATCTCTTTTTCCTCGCGGAAACGGACCTCTCGCTTTTGAGGGTGAACGTTCACGTCGACCCACTCAGGATCCACTTCTACATACAACACATAGAGAGGGTGGCGATCATTGGCAAGACGCCCTCCAAAAGCATCGCGTACAGCATAGGATAAAAGCGGGGACTGGACAAAGCGCTCATTGACAAAAAGATATTGTCCTGTCCGATTATGCCGGGTCTGTTCGTGGGAGGCGGCAAAACCGCTTACCCCATCCTTATCGATCTTCAGGGATAGAAATTCTTTTCCGAGAACATGCCCCACCCGCTTTTCTAGCAGCTCCTCATCCACCTTAAAAATAACCGCCTCATTGTGCACCAGCTCGAAGGCAACTTCCGGGTGGGACAGACTGAGCACCGTAACAATTTTGGTCACTTCCGCAGTGTTGACGGCCGCAGCCTTTTGGAACTTTTTTCGCGCAGGAACATTGAAAAAAAGAGAGCGCACCTCAACCGTTGTACCACGCGTCCGCGCACAGGGGTCGACAGAGAGGATCTTCCCTCCATCGACTTCAATTTTTGTCCCTGAGCCCAACTCAGAAGAATCTGCAGTGATCAGAGTAAATCTTGAAATGGCCGCAATCGAAGCGAGCGCCTCGCCCCGAAATCCCATGGTCCTTAAAGAAAAAAGATCCTCCGCAGTTTTAATTTTTGAAGTGGCATGCCGCTCTAAAGAGAGGAGCGCATCGTCGCGGCCCATGCCTGAACCATTATCGACCACGCGGATCAGCTGCTGCCCGCCTCCACCAATCTCTACAATAATCGAAGTCGCGCCCGCATCCAGAGCATTTTCTACAAGCTCTTTTACGACAGAGGCAGAATTTTCAACCACTTCGCCGGCTGCGATCTGATTGATCGTTGACTCGGACAACACGCGAATTTTTGAAGCTATAATCATGACTTAGGATTCTACCAACTTATACCAATTACCACAAATAATGTGCATAGGGACCGTTCCAAGCAAAATTCTTTTAAAAATATTACAGTCTGTTCATAATGGACCTCTTTTGAGAGGACATTTAGATGCGCATTTTAATCACTGGATCAAAGGGATTGATCGGATCGGCTTTAAAACAGGCCCTCCAGCTGCTGAACATTGAAGTCATTGGCATTGATATCCGCGTTGACGAGCAAGAAGCCGAGTATGGAAATATTCTAAATAAAAATGACCTGCTTCCCCTTGCCAGCTTGGTCGATGGAATTGTGCATTTAGCCGCTGTGTCTAGAGTGATCGATGGAGAGAAAAATCCAGAGCTCTGCTGGGCAACAAATGTGGTAGGGACGCGCAATATTGTCGACGCTGCTCTTTTGTCTAGGAAAAAGCCATGGGTTCTTTATGCAAGCAGCCGAGAGGTCTATGGGCAGCCTAGAAGTTTTCCCGTAAGCGAATTGGCGCCTCTGACGCCTGTTAATATTTATGGAAAATCTAAGCGAGCAGCTGAACAGATTATTGAGCAGGCCGATGCCCGCGGACTCAAAGCGGCTATTGTCCGTTTTTCCAATGTATTTGGGAGTGTCCATGATCACGTTGACCGCGTGATTCCTGCTTTCTGCCGGGCAGCAGCCGAGGGCAGCAATATCAGAGTTGACGGGAATGACAATCTTTTTGATTTTACTTATCTTGAAGATGTCATCCAGGGAATCTTATCTCTTATGCACCTTCTATCTCAAAATGAGAGCTCCCCGCCCCCCATCCATCTGGTCAGCGGTATTCCAACAAGCCTCGGTCAGATTGCGAGAATTGCGCAGAAAACGAGCCACTTTCCCCTGCACATCCTAGAGGGAGTCCCCCGTTCTTTTGATGTCTCCAGATTTTGGGGTGATACGAGCCGCGCTCAAGAAATGTTAAATTGGAAAGCCTGTGTGACCGTAGAAGAAGGCATGCATCGACTCATCAACCAATATCGTATTTTTTCTTCCTCAGCGGTCACCGTATGAGTCGTATCGTTGTGATCAGACATGGACATCGAGAAAAATATAAACACCAATCCTTCGGAAATGATGTGGAGCTAACCATGGAAGGGAAAGCAGCCTCCTCAACACTGGGAAGCGCAATGAAACGCGTTCCGCTAGGCGAGGTCCACACAAGCCCTCTCACACGTTGTGTCCAAACTGCCCAAGAGCTTCTGAAAGGATCTGGTCAAAAATCAAACATCATTTCATCAAAAGTATTGGGAGACCCAGGGCCCTTTATCATTGATCCTATCCAGGCCGGGCCTCTTTTTCTCCAGCATTCCCTTCAAGATATGGCTCTAGCCATTGTCAAGGGAGAAAAGTTGCCGGGCATCCGTTCCTTGGAAGAGGGAGGGCTGCTTTTTTTGAATTATATTTCCCAAGTGAAGCGTTTCCCTTGTTTAATGATTTCCCATGATATCATCATCTGTTTGCTCCTCTGCTTTTTTTTTAAGTCGAAGGAGGTAAATAATTATATGCCGGACTTCCTGGAAGGTTTTACGATGAATAGAGAGTCAGGCCGTCTATTCATCCATTATGGCGATGAAGTGTGTGATTTAAAAAACTAATTTGTATAATGTACCGCGATGAAAATTCTAAAAGTTATTCATGGTTATCCGTACCGCTATAATGCCGGATCCGAAGTCTACTCACAAATCCTGTGCCACGAGCTGGTAAAACAAGGGCATGAGGTCGTTGTTTTTACAAGGCAAGAAAATGCTTACAAGCAAGAATACTCTGTGGAGTGGGATCTAGACGCATCTTGTCCCGCGATCAAACTATATTTGGTCAATCGTGCGCATGGAAAGGATGGATATCGACATGCAGCAGTCGATGAGGCTTTTGCAGGACTTTTAGATCAATACAAACCCGATGTTGTCCATATCGGCCACCTCAATCATCTTTCTAGCTCTCTTGTGATGGAAGCTCAGCTAAGAAAATATCCTATTGTCTTTACTCTACACGATTTTTGGCTTATGTGTCCCAGAGGCCAGTTTCTTCAGGGAATTAATTCTAAAACGGCTGATCTCTACCCGGCGTGTGATTCTCAAGAACATGAAAAATGTGCAAGGCAATGCTACTGGAGATATTTTAGCAGTCAAGAGGAGGAGGAAGATGTTCGGTATTGGACTAAATGGGTCGAAAAAAGGATGGATCATATTCGGGAGGTTGCCTCCTGTATCGATCTTTTCATCGCTCCCTCTCAGTATTTAATGCAGCGATTTATTAATGACTTTTCTATCGATCCTTCAAATATAATCTATTTAGACTACGGGTTCCACCTGGAAAGACTTCAGGGAAGAATACGGCAAAAAGAAGATGATTTTGTCTTTGGTTATATTGGGACGCATAAACAGGCCAAGGGGATTTTCCATCTTTTACAAGCATTTAGCCAGATAGGCGGGAAGAGTCGACTTAAAATCTGGGGCTCTCCTTTGCAGCCTTTTACGCACTCTTTGCAGGCGTATGTAAAGACTTTAGGAGAAGAGGTAGAGGACCGTGTGCATTGGATGGGAGGTTACCGCAATGACGATGTCGTCAGCGACGTATTCAACCATGTCGATGCTATCGTTGTTCCTTCGATCTGGGGAGAAAATTCCCCCCTGGTTATTCATGAAGCTCTGGAGGCAAACGTTCCAATCATAACAGCGGATTATGGGGGAATGAAGGAATATATCCATCACAACATCAATGGACTCCTTTTCCAGCATCGCAATCCAGCCTCTCTTGCCGAGCAAATGAAAAGAGTGATGGATGAGCCTGGACTTGCAGAGAAAATTGGTCTGGGCGGGTACCTTCAGTCGGAAGACGGTCACATTCCAAGGATTGAAGAGCATGTGAGAGAGGTGATTGCACTATACCAATCAATAAGAGGAAAAAATGAATCAAAAAGCAGGCCCGTGGCGCATCACATTTGATACCAATCCCGATGATTGCAACCTTCGCTGTATTATGTGCGAGGAGCACTCCATTTACAGCTCCTGTCAAGTAAAGAGGAAAGAGGCCGGAGCCCCTAGAAGACGGATGGATATCGAGCTGATACGCAAGGTGCTCGAAGAATCAAAAGGCTCTCAGCTCAGAGAAATTATTCCATCGACGATGGGAGAGCCTTTGATGTTTCGTCATTTTGATGAAATTATCCAACTCTGCCATGATTATGGGGTCAAACTCAATCTCACGACAAATGGAACATTTCCTAAGTTGGGGGCAGTCGAATGGGCAAAGCGGATTGTCCCAATAGGGTCCGATGTTAAAATTTCATGGAATGGAGCGACTAAAAGCACCTCGGAACTGATCATGGTCGGATCCAATTTTGAGAAGAGATTGCAAAATGTAAAGGACTTCATTCGAGTGCGGGATGAGGTTGCTGAGAGCGGGGGGAATTTTTGCAGAGTGACGTTTCAGCTCACGTTTATGGAGATCGGTCTGGACGAGCTCCCCGAAGTGATACGTCTTGCAGCTTCGTTAGGAGTCAACCGCGTGAAGGGACATCATCTCTGGGTTTTCACTCCTGAGATGGAAGCTCAAAACTTAAGAAAAAACCGAGATTCGATTCAGCGGTGGAATGCTATTGCAGCTAAAGCCTTGAAGGTCGCTGAGGAGGAGCGTCTTCCCGACGGTTCAAAAGTGCTATTAGAAAACATCTATTTGCTCGATGAGTTGGCAGTAGAAGAGCTGCTCCCTAAAGGAGTTTGTCCGTTTTTGGGGCAAGAGGCGTGGGTTTCTACCGAAGGGAGGTTTAATCCATGCTGCGCGCCTAACGAAGAGCGCCTTAAGCTAGGAGATTTTGGTAATCTGAACGATATGTCTTTAGAAAAAATTTGGTCAGATGAGGCTTATCAAGATCTTCGAAAAAATTATCTAAAACATTCGGTTTGTAAACGCTGTAACATGAGAAAAAAAGAAGATGCATTGGCAAACGCTTGAGGTTTCTCCGGACGGGACGCATCATGTAAAAGGCGGCGCGGCAGTGTATTCCGCAAGGTTTTTATCAGTTCTCAAGTTCCATAACCCAGGTTTTGCGCCGGCTGAAGATGATAGCGGAGCCTTTCATATCGATGCCGCCGGCGAATCGATTTACACCTCTCGATTTTTAAGGACATTTGGATTCTATGAGGAGCGTGCAGCTGTTCAAGCAGAGTCTGGTTGGTACCATATTCTTCCTGATGGGAGTCCGTTATATTCCAAAAAATTTGCCTGGTGCGGGAACTTCCAGGAAGGCTACTGTGCTGTAAAAGATTTTGATGGGAAGTTTTATCATATTGATCGGAAAGGCGGGCCGCCGTATCGCCAAACATTCCGTTATGTGGGGGATTTTCATGATCGGTACGCAGTCGTCCAAAATGCCGAAGGATTTCACACACACATCAATGAGGCGGGCCATTTTATTCATGGTAAGTGGCTAATCGACTTAGACGTTTATCACAAGGGTTTTGCAAAGGCCAAAGATCAAAATGGCTGGTTTCATATTAATCTTCAGGGCCAATCGATCTACTCCCAGCGGTATAAAAATGTTGAGCCTTTTTATAACGGAGTCGCTCGTGTGGAAACTCATCGGGGAGAGCTTCGGTTAATTAATGAGAAAGGAGAAAAAATTGGACAACTCCGAGAAGAGCTGGAGGACGAATTCCATCAAGTGTCTGCGGAATTAGTCTCTTATTGGCGCTTTTACACTCTTCAATCTGCAATTGAGGTTCAACTTTTTGATTATCTACCCGCCTCTTTGCAAGAACTCGCGCAATACATAGATCTTCCCGAGACGTCAACAGATAAACTTTTGTGCGCCCTTCAAGAGATGGGGTATCTTGAGATAGCTGAAAGCGGCCAGTGGACATGTACGCCTAAAGGAGCTTTTCTTCAGTCAGCGCACCCTTATTCCCTTATGGAGGCTGGCCGCCTATGGAAGGAAGAGCATCTCACCTGTTGGAGCAACCTTACCTACGCATTGAAAACGGGCAGCCCGGTCTTTAGTCACCTCTTTGAAAAGGGGTGGTTTGATTGGCTAAAAGATCATCCTGGTAAAAATCAACAGTATCACGCAGCCCTCTCTACATATGCGCGAAGAGATTACAAAGCGTTTTGCTCGTCGATTAATTTTTCCAAACACAACTCCCTGGCTGATGTGGGTGGCTCCACCGGATTTCTTCTCTTCAGCGTTTTGGACCAAAACCCTCATCTTAATGGGACGCTCCTGGACCTTCCGCATGTCATCCAATTGGTAAATATTCCTTTTCATTTGCAGGATAGAGTTCACTGCGTTTCCACCAATTTCTTCGAGGAATGGCCCTCATTCCATACCGAAAGCGCTGTTCTTTCACGCGTTCTTCACGAC
This sequence comes from Parachlamydiales bacterium, assembly GCA_009885755.1. Taxonomy (GTDB): domain Bacteria; phylum Chlamydiota; class Chlamydiia; order Chlamydiales; family Rhabdochlamydiaceae; genus VFKB01. The sequence goes on from VFKB01000047.1 coordinate 39,628, forward strand.
TGGCCCGATCAAGAAGCGCTGCAAATTTTGAAAAGAGTGCGCGCCGCTTTTTCTGACAATCCAAACAACCGGCTCTATTTGCTTGAAAAGGTGCAAGAAAAGGGAAGCTCCCAAGGAGCGCTTCTAAATTTGAATATGCTTGTGATGACGGGGGGCGTGGAACGAAGTCTTGAGGATTTTGAGGATCTACTCAAAAAATCCGGCTTTGTTTTAGAAAAAGTGGTGAGATTGAATCAGGCGTCATCGATTCTTATAGCAAAACAGGAAACTTTATGATCAGTGAGCAAGAATGGACTGAGAAATTGGAAGAGATGTTGATTGGCAGAAATCCCATTCAGGGTGGAATGCTAAATCCCTCGCAAGTTTATGGGCCGTGCAAGGGGAATATTTTCATCAAAAACATGATTGATGAGCATAATATTTCTATTGGAGATTTTACTTATGCGCATATGGAGCATCTGGAAGGAGAAAGAGTGCTGAGAAATTTAGTTCCCTATTCTTTTGGGAATAAACAGCTGATCATTGGCAAGTTTTGCTCGATTGGTTTTGGGACTCAATTTATCAGTCCCTATGCCAACCATCAGATGCATTCTTTTACCACATATCCCTTTTGGCATATCTTTAGCACTCGTGACAACATCACGCCTTGGATGGAAGATGCCGAATTAAAAGGGAATACCGTTGTCGAAAATGATGTGTGGTTTGGCAGGGAATCAATGATTATGCCCGGGATCCGTATCGGTAATGGCGCGGTTATTGCCGCTCGTAGTGTCGTTACCCAAAATGTACCCCCCTATGCGATTGTCGGAGGCAATCCTGGAAAAATCATCCGGTTTCGATTCAGTGATGAAATCATCCAAGAGCTTCTAGCGGTTCAATGGTGGAACTGGGATATCGACACAATTGCCCGTTACCACACGGTATTAATGCGCGGCGACATCGACCAGCTCAAGCGTATTACAAACTCTCTTAATCCACGCCTCTAAGACGAGAAGATTGAAGATAGGACGGGCATAATTTCCTTTGCCGGCAAGATGATCTGCGATGAGCTGTTGAATTCCATTTTCTGAAAACCAGCCCGTTTTAAGTAAACTTCCTTCCAAAAGCCGAGAGATCATCCACTCTTTTAACGAAGAGCGAAACCAATCATTTAAAGGGACCCCAAAACCCATTTTTTTTCGCTCAATGGTAAGTTTAGGAAGGGTGTTTTTCATCGCAGCTCTTAAGATTTCTTTTCCGCGAGATTGCCGACCGATGAGCGCCTCTCTTGTGCAGCCTAATGCAAAATTAGTCACCGAGGGTGTGAGAAAGGGGGCCCGAGCCTCAAGGCCAACGCCCATGGTGGCCCGGTCGACCTTTGTCAAGATATCATCAGGAAGATAGGTCTGGATGTCCACCCACGATCGGTATCGATCCATCCATGAGAACTGTGCGGAGTCCTTTAAAAACTCACTTTTTGGTTCAAGGATTAAAAAATCAGGATGACAAATGAGTTGACGCGTCCGATAAGGACATGCAGAAAAAACATCTTGGTATGTTTTAAAATCCCCCTTAAAAAAGTACCGCTCATACCCATGAAAAAATTCATCTGCGCCATCGCCCGTTAAGACGACATCGACTTTAGATTTGGCAAATTTGGCAAGACAATAGGTCGGCACTATGGATTCGTCTGCAAAAGGTTCATCATAGAGTGCTGTGATGCAATCAAAATAAGTCATAAAAAAAGAGACATCGCATTTGACTGAGAAATGGTTAAGTCCCAGTGCAGAAGCTGCAGCGCGCGCGTAGAGTTCTTCAGAGTAGTTTTTATCGTCCCAATGCAATGAAAATACAGGGGATCCTGGGTGGTGCTTAGAGAGGAAATAAGCAACCGTTGTTGAATCCAGCCCTCCGCTGAGAAAAGCTCCTACAGGTTTATCTGATACGGAACATTGTTGAACGCTCTGATCTAGCAGATAGAAGAGTTCTTCTACTCCCTTTTTTTCTTCTTTCCACTCAGGAATAAAATAAGGTTTTTTTGTCCATTCGCCCTCATGCCATGTGAGAATAAAGCCCGGCTCTAGTTTTAATATCTTTTTCCATCCCGTTCTTGGGCTAGGCAGGCAGCTGTTTTTTAGAAAAATATTTATATCTTCTAGATTGACGTCCGTCTCAATGCCGGGCCAAGACCAGAGCGCCTTGATTTCTGAGGCAAAAGCCAGAAATTTTTCACCTAAACTATAATAAAGCGGCTTTTCTCCCCATCGATCCCGAGCGAGGTAGAGGGTTCTAATATTAGAGTCCCAGATGGCAAACGCAAACATACCTACCAGCCCAGGGACTATGGATGGGCCAAACTCTATAAATGCATTTAATAGAATTTCTGTGTCACAAGTTGTTTCAAAAGAATAACCCAGTTTTAAAAGCTTCTCTCTAAGGGGCTGCGCGCCATAAAGCTCTCCATTAAAAACGATGACTAGACCACTGCGCTCCATCGGCTGAAAACCCTTTTCTGGATCTCTAATGGCCAGGCGGGAGGCGCCGAGAGCAACTTCTTCGCCCACATAATGCTGCTGATCATCCGGGCCGCGATGGCGCAGCGCATTACAGGCCAGAAGAATGTGTTTCCTCAACTCATGCTTTGAAAAAGTAGGGCCTACAAATCCTGCGATGCCGCACATTGATATCGTCCTCTGTTTAAATGCCCTTGCAGGATTTCGCGGTCCAGAGGGGCGTATTTTTTCATTTTAAACCTGAGGTGTTCTAAGTCATCGCTTTGACTTTTCTTGTCATAATTGTGCACATTGCCTTCATGCAGCCTGTAGACATAAAGAGGAGTCTCAATAAACGCGACATGTTTGGAATCAGCTAAAAGTTCAAGAACAGGAAAAACGAAAGCGCTATCCCCGGAGGCGTGAAAATAGTCTCCATCAGGGCGGAGAAAATCGTTTGGATCAATGTAATCCCAAATCCAGCGTCTAAACGTTCGAAAATGAAAACACCTAAAACCGTCTTCGCGGAACGTTCTATTTTTCCATACTTCCTGGGGGTAAACGGTGTTGACAAATGCTTTGTCGGAAAAATAGTTCTGTTCAATATTTTGATAAGGCCGAAAGTCGACAAGAACATTTCCATATGTCATTACAATGTTGGGATCGGCATAGGCTTCTGCGACCGTCTGAAGCGCGTGCGACAGCAAATAGTCGTCTCCATCAACCAAGCAAACAATGCTATCCCGAGAATGGATGGTGGGAATAGCCTTTGAAAGGGCCCCAATTTGATAATGGCGGGACTTTAGCAAAAGGAGGTCTCCATGTACTAGGCTAAGGGTTTGTTTTAATTCTTCGATCTCTGCGCTTGTATAGCCAGATGCATCATCAACATAGAGTGTTTTTGCAGAAAGATACCCTTGCTGAGCTTGAATTGACCCAAGGCATCTTCTTGCAAAAGGAAGGGTTTGGCGGCTGGTTATGACAAAGCTAAAAACTAGACCCAATCAATTTTCCTCCTGACTGTTAAAGACCACTGAACCTATCCCAGTATTCGGAAATGTTGATTTTTGAACGATTTTTTCACAGATTTTAGAGCCGCTTCGCAGGACATACTTGGATAAGTAGGCCAAGAAGCGGCTCTGA